>JBIODO010000367.1:0-4369 GCA_044445225.1 Burkholderiales bacterium | reverse complement strand
GCGTGCGTGCTGCGATCCCGACAACCAGCGCGCCGAATTCGCGATCCAGATCACCACCGACTGGCAGCAGCGGGGCCTCGGCCACGCGATGCTGACGCGCTTGCTCGAACATCTGCATCGCCGCGGCGTGCGGCAGGTGTGGGGCGAGTGCCTGACCGAAAACGTGGGCATGGTCGCGTTGGCGCGCGAGTTGGGCTTTGCGGTGTCGCCGGGTCTGGCGCCTGGGTTGTATGCCCTGCAGCGCTCGCTCGGCTGACGGATCTGGACTCGGCCGCGTCGCCCAAGGCTGACTTCAGGCCGGCGCCGGCCGTGTCGACAGCCACCAACCCGGCCCCGCGCACCAGGCCGATTCGTCAGGCTGGTCGTCGCGATGCAACGATCGCACCGAGTCGACCGAGCGTGATGCAAACGCCTGGCGCAGCGCCGCCGACGCCTGCGCATCCCGCGCGCCGATGCAGGCGATGAAAGACACGCGCATCAGCGAGCGCGCCGCGTAGGCGTCGGGCGCGGTGCGTGTCACCAGCAGCATGCAGCCTGTGCTGTCGTCGGGTGTGAGCGGAAAGATCAGCCGCCCGCCCATGCGCAAGGCGTCCAGCCACGCGGCCACCGGGTGGGTGGCGCCGGCGTTCACGTAGATCACGTCGCAGTGCGGCAGCGGCGGCACCGCGCCCGACACCGCACGCACCTGGACCTGCGGCCATGGCGCCAGATAGGTTGCGGCGCGTGCCGCCAGGTCGGCCTCGATTTCATAGGCGATCACGCGGCCCGTCGGGCCCACCAGCTGCGCCAGGATCGCGCTGTAGTAGCCCAGGCCCGCGCCCACGTGCAGCACGGTGTCGCCGATTCGCGGGTCGCAGGCCGCTAGGCTGCGTGCATGCAGCGAAGGCTGGCCGTTGTTGATGCCGCGCTCGACATCCAACCCCACCAGCACGTCTTGGTACAGCTCCGACGGGTCGTCGCACCAGCTGCGCCCGAACTCGTTGCCCAGCAGCAGCCACGGCGGCGGCCCGAGAAAGTCTTCACGCGCGGTGTTGGCGAAGGCATCGCGCAGCCGCTGCGCATCGCCGCCGATGCCGTGCATCAGCTGGTCGGCGTAGCGGCGGCGTTCGGCCGCGGCGGCATCGCGGCCCTTCACACCGGCTCGATCACCGCGATCGCCTCGACCTCGATCATCAGCTCGGGCACCACCAGCGCCTGCACGCCCACCAGCGTGCTGGCCGCTGGCTCGGCATTGCCGTAGAAACGGCTGCGCACCTCGGCGATCACCGCGCGGTCGGCGGGTTTGAAGTTGACGACGAACACCGTCATCTTCACCAGGTCTTCGACGCGCGCGCCGGCGGCCGCCAGTGCACGCTGCAGGTTCTTGAACACCTGCTCGGTCTGCGCGCGCAGGTCGCCCGCGCCCACCACCTGGCCGTCGGCGTCGAACGCCACCTGGCCGGCGATGAACACGCTGGTGCCGCGTGCGCTCACCACGTGCGAATAGCCGCGCGGCTTGGCCAGGCCCTCGGGCTGCAAATGATGATGAGGCATGGAATTCTCCGCGCTGCGCGCATCTGGATCGATTGCAGCATGATCGCACCGGCCCTGCGCGGCAAGCCGCTTGCGCGGCCGTTTCTCGATTGGCGACACCGAGCGGCGATTAAGGGTGTCCCCCGAGCCGTGGCTGCCGGCGCGGGGCCTAGCATGCGCTCACACAGCAGCCGCAGCGAGCGCTGGGGAAGATGAAGACCCTGTCGAGCCTGGACGCCGCGTTTCTCTACCTCGAGACGCCCGAGATGCCGATGCACGTGGGTGCGCTGCACGTGTTCGAGCTGCCCGCAGGCTACAAGGGCCGCTACGTGCGCGACCTGCGCCGCCACATCGCCACGCGTTTGGCCATCGTGCCCGCGTTGCGCCGCAAGCTGTGGTGGATGCCGCTGAACCTGGCCAATCCGGCCTGGGTGGACGCCGACCCGGACCTGAGCAAACACATCGTCGAGATCAAGCTGCCGAAGGCAGCGCGCGTTGGCGATGGCATGGCGCAACTCGAGGCGCAGGTGGCGGCGTTGCACCCGGTGCTGCTCGATCGCAAACGGCCGCTGTGGAAGTTCCACATCTTCGAGGGCCTGGCGCCGAGCGCTCACGGCCACAAGCGGGTGGCCATGTACAGCCAGTTGCACCACGCGGCGGTCGACGGCCAGGCCGCGGTGGCACTGGCCAACGCGATCCTCGATGTCACGCCAGCGCCGCGAGCGATCGAGCTGCAACCGAGCAAGCGCACCAAGACATTTCGCCTCGGCATGGGCGAGTCGCTGCGCGGTGCGTTGGCCAACCAGATCAAGCAGGTCACCGACATCGTCAAGGAGCTGCCGAGCACGGTGGGTACGCTCGGCGGCGCCGCCGGCGGCGCGCTGAAGGACGCGTTGGCCAACAGCGCGCTGCTCGGCGGCAAGGGCGGTGCCGGCAATCTGGCGCTGGCGCCGAAAACCGCCTTCAACGCCTCGGTGACCAACGGCCGTGCCTTCGCCGCGGTGTCGCTGCCGCTGGCCGAGCTGAAGGCGATCGGCAAGGCGCACGGGGCCACGATCAACGACATGGTGCTGATGGTGGTGTCCACCGCGCTGCGCCGCTACCTTGGCAAGAAGCACGCGCTGCCCAAGAAGAGCCTGATCGCGGCGGTGCCGATCTCGCTGCGCAAGCCCGGCGACACCACCAGCGACAATCAGGCCTCGATGAGCCTGATCAGCCTGGGCACGCACATCACCGACCCGATGAAGCGGCTCGAGCACATCCGCGCGGCCAGCGCGGCCATGAAGTCCACGCTCGGCAGCGTCAAGAACGTCCTGCCCACCGACTTTCCGTCGCTCGGCCTGCCGTGGCTGATCGAGGCGGCGGCATCGCTGTATGGCAAGGCCAAGGTGGCCGATCGCATTGCGCAGGTGGCCAACGTGGCGATCTCCAACGTGCCGGGCCCGCCGATGCCGCTGTACCTGGCGGGCGCGCGCATGCTGACCAACTATCCGACCTCGATCGTCGTGCACGGCATGGCGTTCAACATCACCGTGCAGAGCTACGCTGGCGCGCTCGACTTCGGCATGATGGCCGACGCCAAGGCGATGCCCGACGTCAAGGTGTTCGCGCAGGCGGTGGAGATCGCGTTCGACGATCTGCGCGCACTGCCGCTGCCGCACGAGCTGCAGGCCGAGGGCAACGCAACGTCCGCGGTGGTGGGCCGCGCCATGCGTTCGGTGCGCGCGCGCGTCGGCGATGCGGTCCGGGGTGCGGTCAAGGGTGCAGTCGAAGGGGTGGTCAGCGGCGCGATGAGCGGCGTCATGAAGTCCGCTGTCGATCAAGTGCGCGGCGCGGTCAATGCCGCGGCCGGTGTCGCAAAGCCAGCGCCGGTGAAACGCCGCGCCGCGGTGCCCGCCAAGAAAAGCGCTGCCAAGCGAGCCAAGACAGGGACGCCAGCCGCGCCGCGCGCGCGGCGGCCACGACGGAGTGATGGCCGGTGCAGGTGAGCGCGCGCGGCATCGCGATCGAAGTCGACGACCAGGGGCCGCCAGGCGCCGAGCCGCTGTTGATGATCATGGGCCTGGGCATGCAGCTCACCGCCTGGCCCGATGCGCTGGTGCAGGCGTTGATCTCGCGCGGCTTTCGCGTCATTCGCATCGACAACCGCGACGTCGGCCTGAGCCAGGGCTTCGACGCCGCCGGCGTGCCCAACCTGCTGTGGGCCGCGATGCGCCATGCCGTGCACCTGCCGGTGGCAAGCCCGTATCTGCTGAGCGACATGGCCGGCGATGCGCTGGGCGTGCTCGACGCATTGAATCTGCAGCGCGTGCACGTGTGCGGTGCCTCGATGGGCGGCATGATCGCGCAGCACCTGGCCAGTGCGCACCCGCAGCGCGTGAAGAGCCTGACGCTGATAATGACCAGCTCCGGCGCGCGCGGCCTGCCGCGCGCCAGCGCGCACCTGCAACGCACGTTGATGTCGCGGCCGCGCGGCCGTGACGACGAGGTGGTGGCCACGCACCTGCAGCACATCCGCGAGCTGATCGGCAGCCCGGCGTATCGCGGCGACCCTGCACGCACGCACGAGCGTTTGCTGGCCAGCGTGCGGCGCGCGTACCGGCCTGCCGGCACCGCGCGCCAGCTGCTGGCCATCGTCGCCGACGGTGACCGCTCGCCCTTGCTGGCCCGCATCAGCGCGCCCACGCGCGTGATTCACGGCCAGGCCGACCCGTTAGTGCCGGTGGGTTGCGGCCACGACCTGGTGCGCCGCATCGCCGGCGCGCAGGCCGATATCGTGCCCGGCATGGGGCACGACCTGCCCGAGGCGCTGCTCGATCGGTTCGCCGACGGCATCCGCGACAACGCGGCGCGCGCT
>JBIODO010000366.1:0-4372 GCA_044445225.1 Burkholderiales bacterium | reverse complement strand
TTCGAATGAGTCCATCCGAAACGGAGACGAACATGGCATACGACAAGGCCGCCGTGAGGCAAATCCTCGACCGCGTGCGCGCCGACAAGCGCGACGCGCTCACCGCGCCCGAAGGCAAGCTGATCTGCGATGCCTATGGCATCCCTGTGCCGCAGGAAGGGGTGGCCAAGTCGGCCGCAGAGGCCAGCGCGCTGGCGCAGAAGATGGGCGGCCCGGTGGTGCTGAAGATCGTGTCGCCCGACATCCTGCACAAGACCGAGGCCGGGGGCGTGCTGGTGGGGCTGAAGAGCGCCGACGAGGTGGCCAAGGGCTACGACACGATTCTCGCCAACGCCAAGAAGTACAAGGCCGACGCGAAGATCGTGGGCGTGCAGGTGCAGCAGATGCTGGGCGGTGGTCAGGAGGTGATCGTGGGTGCCGTCACCGACGGCAGCTTCGGCAAGCTGGTGGCGTTCGGTCTGGGCGGCGTGCTGGTGGAGGTGCTGAAGGACATCACCTTCCGCCTCGCGCCCGCCACGCAAAGCGACGCGCTGTCGATGCTCGACGGCATCCAGGCCGCCGAGATGCTCAAGGGTGTGCGCGGCGGCGAGGCGGTGAACCGCGAGGCGCTGGCCAGCCTGATCGTGCGCGTCAGCGAGCTGGTGAGCGACTTCCCCGAGATCGCCGAGTTGGATCTGAACCCGGTGTTCGCCACCGCCAAGGGCGCCACCGCGGCTGACGTGCGCATCGTGTGCAACTTCGAGCCTGCCGAGCCGCGCTATCGGCCGTCGGAGCAGGAGATCGTCACCGCGATGAACCGCATCATGAAGCCCAAGGCGGTGGCGGTGATCGGTGCATCAGCCGAAGACGGCAAGATCGGCAACTCGGTGATGAAGAACCTCATCAACGGCGGCTACAAGGGCCAGATCCTGCCGATCCACCCGAAGGCCAGCGAGATCCTCGGCTACAAGGCCTACCCGAGCGTGAAAGACGTGCCCGGCGAGATCGACGTCGCGGTGTTCGCGATCCCCGCCAAGTTCGTGGCGGGCGCGTTGATCGAATGCGGCGAAAAGAAAATCCCCGGCGCGGTGCTGATCCCGTCGGGCTTCGCCGAGACCGGCAACGTCGAGGGCCAGAAGGAAATCCAGGCCATCGGCCGCAAGTACAACGTGCGCTTGATGGGGCCCAACATCTACGGCTTCTACTACACGCACGCCAACCTGTGCGCCACCTTCTGCACCGCCTACGACGTCAAGGGCTCGGCCGCGCTGTCGTCGCAATCGGGCGGCATCGGCATGGCGATCATCGGTTTCAGCCGCTCGGCCAAGATGGGTGTGTCGGCGATCGTCGGGTTGGGCAACAAGAGCGACATCGACGAAGACGACCTGCTGTGCTTCTTCGAGCAGGACGACAACACGCAGGTGATCGCACAGCACTGCGAAGACCTGAAGGACGGCCGCGCGTTCGCCGAAGTGGCCAAGCGTGTGTCGAAGAAGAAGCCCGTCATCGTGCTGAAGGCCGGCCGCACGTCGGCCGGTGCCAAGGCCGCGAGCTCGCACACCGGCGCGCTGGCCGGCAACGACAAGATCTACGAAGACGTGCTGGCGCAAAGCGGCGTGATCCGCGCGCGCTCGCTGCGCGACCTGCTCGACTTCGCGCGCGGCGTGCCGGTGCTGCCCACGCCCAAGGGCGAGAACGTGGTGATCATCACCGGTGCCGGCGGCTCGGGCGTGCTGCTGTCGGACGCCTGCGTCGACAACAAGCTGCAGCTGATGGCGATGCCACCGGACCTCGACGCGGCGTTCCGCAAGTTCATCCCACCGTTCGGCGCCGCCGGCAATCCGGTGGACATCACCGGCGGTGAACCACCCAAGACATACCAGAACACGGTGAAGCTGGGCCTCTCGGACCCTCGAATCCACTCGCTGATCCTCGGTTACTGGCACACCATCATCACGCCGCCGATGGTGTTTGCGAAGTTGATGGTCGAGGTGAAGAACGAGATGAAGGCCCTCGGTATTGAAAAGCCGATGGTCGCGTCACTGGCCGGCGACGTGCAGGTCGAGGAAGCCGCCGAGTACCTGTATGCCAACGGCATTCCGGCGTATGCGTACTCCACCGAGATTCCGGTGGCGGTGCTGGGAGCGAAGTACAAGTGGGCGCGGGGGGCTGGGTTGCTTTGAAGCGCGCCTGCTTTTCGTAGCGCGTCTGTTGCGCTACTGCACGGCGGACCCTTCGGGGTCCGTTTTGCATACCGCGCTTGGTTGGCCTGAACGCCGCGACGCTAGCGCGCCAGCCTGGTCGAGTGACGCACCACCAGCTCTGGACGCAGCACCACGGTCGCTGGCGAAAGCTGCTGCCCGTCGAGCCGCTCGAACAGCAACTGCGCAGCGCGCCAGCCGAGCTCGCGGTGCGGTGGTCGGATCGTCGTCAGCGGCGGACTGATCAGATCGACGAGCTGCATGTCGTTGTGCCCGGTGACCGAGACGTCGGTGGGGATGCGCAAGCCGGCGGCAGCCAGCGCGTCATAGGCACCGAGCGCGACCAGATCGTTGCAGCACGCCACGGCATCCGGCTGTTCGGGGCGCGACGCCAGCAGACGCACCATCGCCGCGCGCCCGGCGTCGCGGCTGTACGCGTCGCAAACGACGATCGCCGCAGCAGCCTGGCCGTGATCGCGCAACGCCTGCTCGAAACCCACACGACGGCCGACGCCGGTGGGCAGGTTCTGCGGCCCGGCCAGATGGGCGATGCGCTTGCAGCCGGCGAGCAGCAAGTGCTCCACGATCAGCTTCATCGCCAAGCGGTCGTCGCTGATGACCGATGGCAGGCGACCTGATTCGTCGGCGCGGTTGACCATCACCGCGTGAAGACCCGATCTGACGATGAAATCGACCACCGGGTCTTCGCGCAACGCAGTGGCCAGCACCACGCCATCCACCTGCTGCGCCAACATCCGCTCGAGCGTCGGCAAGGCCATCGAGTGGCTCGCGACGTTGGCCACCATCACAAACGTGCCGCGTGCAGCGGCGTGCGCTTCGATGCCTTGCAGGATCGGCGGGAACACCGGGTTGGTGATGTCTGGCACCAGCACGCCGATGGTGTGCGTGCGCCCTGTGCGCAACGCCGAGGCCGCGCGATTGGGGCGATAGCCGAGCCGCCGCGCGGCCGCTTCGATGGCAGCCACCACTTCGGCGCTGACGCCGCCGGGCCGCCGCAGGTCGAGAGCGCGCGACACGGTGGAGACGTGAACGCCGGCCGCGCGCGCGACGTCGCGGATCGTGACCGACGACGACGTGGTGGCCGATGGGTTGCGCTTGGTCGAGCTCAACGACGCAATCGTTTGCTGCTATTTGAACGAGCGGGGATGTTGCTGCTTCTCGGCATCTTGCCTGCAAAGGACTTCGGGTAAATCCGCTAAACACCTGATCATCGATGATTTCAGAATGACCCGATGACGCAAACGTTTGCGGGCTTCGTTCGGGCACTCGCGCGCATCTGCCTTCTCGCAGCGGCCACGCTCGTGCAATGTCCCGCAGCGACCGCGCAGCCGGCAGACCTGATCGTGTCGAACGCGCGCATCGCGACACTGGACCCGGCGTCGCGCACCGCCAGCGCACTGGCCGTGCGGGATGGTCGGCTGATTGCAGTGGGCACCGACGCCTCGGTTCAAGCGTTGGCGGGTCCTGCGACTCGCCGCATCGATGCCGGCAGCCGCACGGTGATTCCGGGGCTGATCGATTCGCACATCCACGCGATTCGAGCCGCGCTGAGCTATTCAACCGAGGTGAGCTGGATCGGCGCGGCGACGATCGCCGAGGCGACGAGTCGCTTGCGCGAAGCGGCCGCACGGTCGCGGCCCGGCGCCTGGTTGATCGTCGCCGGTGGTTGGACGGAGCTTCAGTTCGCCGAGCGGCGCCGCCCCACATTGGCCGAGGTGCTGAGCGCGGTGCCCGACAACCCGACCTACGTGCAGATGTTCTACAGCCACGTGCTGATGACGCCCAGGGCCTATGCCGATGCGGGGCTGTCGGCGGACAACTTGCCAGCGGGCATGGCGCAGGAGCGCGATGCATCCGGTGCACCGACCGGCTGGTTGACGGGCGGCATCGTCGGCATTTCGGCGTTGTTCGACAAGCTGCCGAAGCCGACCTACGAAGACAACCTGCGAGGCACGCGCCAGTTCCTCAGCGAGCTCAACCGGCTCGGCATCACCGGGGTCATTGACCCTGGCGGCTTCAGCCTCGGGCCGCCCCAGTACGCCGCGCTGCTGCAGTTGTGGCGCGAAAAGGCGCTGACCGTGCGCGTGGCGTACAGCTTGTTCGCGCAGAACCCCGGCGCCGAGCTCGCTGAATTCCGCAACCTGACGCAGCTCTTGCCGATGGGCTTCGGC
>JBIODO010000365.1:0-4375 GCA_044445225.1 Burkholderiales bacterium | reverse complement strand
CCTGTACCTGGCGCTCGGCCGCTACAACGGCAGTCGCGGCCGGCCCGAGTATCCGAACGCGGTGTTCAGCGCGCGCCGCGCCTGGGAGCTCGGCGCCGGGTGACGCGAGCCGGCGCGCGACCGGCTCGACACGACGCTGGCGCTACAAGCCCGCCCAGGCCTTCGGCGCGGCGCCGTCGATGTCGAGCAGCGCGAGCACGCGCTCGACCGTGTCGTCGACGATCTCGTCGATCGTCGTCGGCCGGTGATAGAACGCCGGCAGCGGCGGAAAGACGATCGCGCCCATCTCGGTGACCGCCGTCATGTTGCGCAAGTGAGCCAGATTCAGCGGTGTCTCGCGCACCATCAGCAGCAAGCGGCGGCGCTCTTTGAGCATCACGTCGGCCGCACGCGTCAACAGGTTGTCTGACAGGCCGTGCGCAATCGCGGCCAGCGTCTTCATCGAACAGGGTGCCACCACCATCGCCGCAGCATCGAAACTCCCGCTCGCAATGCACGCGCCGATCTCGCCGGGGGCGTGGCTGTGGTCCGCCATCGCTTCCAACGCGCTGCGGTCCAGGCCCAACTCGTGGTGAGCGTTCAGCACGCCGGCTGCCGTGGCCACCAGGTGCGTTTTCACGCCCAGCGCGCGCAAACGCGCCAGCAACCGAACCGCATAGATCGCCCCGCTGGCGCCGGTCAAGCCGACCACCAGGCGATCGGTCATCTGTTCAGGCCGTCAGCAACTGTTGCAGCTCGCCGGACTCGTACATCTCCATCATGATGTCGGAGCCGCCGACGAATTCGCCGTTCACGTAGAGCTGCGGGATGGTGGGCCAGTTTGCGTACTGCTTGATGCCTTGGCGTACGCCTTCGTCTTCGAGCACATTGACGGTGGTCAGCTGGTTCACGCCGCAGGCATTAAGCACCTGCATCGCGCGCCCCGAAAACCCGCACATCGGAAACTGCGCGGTGCCCTTCATGAACAACACGACTCGGTTGCTCTTGACGAGATCGTCGATTCGCTTCTGCACTTCGTCCATTTGCGTTTTTCCAGACTGCACTGAGGGTTCATTTATACGGCAAAGCACAGCCAAGGCCGTCGGGCGGACGGCAAAGCCCCGATGAGGGTGCCTCAGAACCGGTAGGAGACGCCGAGTTGCAGCACCGGCGTCAGGCGCATGTCGCGAACGGTGTCATCCAGCGACTGGTTGCCCAGTGACCGCGCCGCCCGGAACAGCCCGAAGCTTTGGGCGGCCAGCCCCAGGTCCGCGCTGAAACCCCAGCCGCCATGCAGGCTGGCGTCGCTGTAGCCGACGCCCAGATAGGGCCACGCCAACGTGTCGCTGGCGGCATCGCTCGGACCCGAGGCAAGGCTCGGGCGTGCCAATGCGCTGAAGCCAAACGAGCCCGGCGGCGTGGCTTGCCCCGGGGCGATGACGGCGCCGCGCGCGCCTGCCACCAAACCGCTGGTGACCCGAAGCCCGCCTGCTTGGCCGAAGTACGGTCGGGTCACGTAGTAGTCACCAAACAGTGCAGCCGACCGCGGCCTCAACAAGGCCCCGTCGAACGACGCGAGCAAGGGATTCAGCGGCTCGACGGCCACCTGCAGGCGGCTCTGCCATTGCGGCCACGCCACGCGGTCGGCATCGACGCTCAAGCCCTGCCCGTTGCCTGCAACAGCCGAGGCTGTTGCAACGAGCAGGAACCAGACCCCAGCGACAGGCTTCAAGCGCATGGTGGTGCCAGGTGGCGCAGCGAGGATCACTGCAGACGACTCATCGTACGTCTGCGGCAGCACCAAGTGAACACGCAAATGTGAGCGTCGCAACCGCATTTAAGGGGGGGCGGCAAAACGTGGCGCTGCGGCCACGCCGGGCCATGCGCCAGGCCCCGCTAACCGGTGTGTCCCCCAGTGCAACGCGGCAGCCCGTTCAGATCCGATCGCGTTTCGACGTCGGAGAAGCCCGCTAGCGACAGCAGCCGACGCACGTCGTCAGCCTGAGTCCAGCCGTGTTCCAGGAGCAGCCAGCCCGACAGATGTTGCGGCGCGGCCTCGATGATCTGCGCCAGTGCATGCAGTCCAGTCGCATCGGGCACCAGCGCGCGCTGCGGTTCGTGGCGCAGCGCCTCCAGGTGGGGGTCACCCTCTGCGACATAGGGCGGGTTGGCCACGGCGAGATCGAAGCGCCCATCCCCCGCCGCCAGCCACCAATCGCCCTGGGTGAAGCGCACGGGCAGGCGCAGGCGCTGTCCGTTGGCCTGCGCAACAGCCAGTGCCGCCGCGCTGCAATCTGTCGCGGTGACTTGCGCCTGCGGGCAAGCGGCGGCGATGGCCAGGGCCAGCGCGCCGCTGCCGGTGCCGAGATCGATCACCCGTGGCCCGCTGCCCGTTGGCATGGCTTGCAGCCGCTCGATTGCCCACAAGGCCAGGGTTTCTGTTTCGGGGCGCGGTACCAGCACGTCCGCGGTGACCTGCAAATCCAGCCCCATGAATTCGCGCCGGCCGGTCACGTAGGCCAGCGGCACCCCGTCGGCGCGCCGGCCGCAATCCACACCGAACGCCTCGAATGCCCGCGCCTCGACCGGCGCCAGCGGGTGCGCGATCAACCACTCGCGGCGGCACCGTAGATGATGCGCGAGCAGCAAGGCCGCATCGAGCCGCGTCAGCCCGCGCGCGCGCCGCAGCCAGCGCCTGCTCGACATTCATGCGCCGGTCTCGAGCGCCTCGAGCTGTTGCTGCGCGCGTGCGCCCGCCAACGCCTGGATCACTTCGTCCAGGTCACCGTCGAGGATGCTGGCCAGGCGGTACAGCGTCAGTCCGATGCGGTGGTCGGTCAGCCGCCCTTGCGGAAAGTTGTAGGTGCGGATGCGGTCGCTGCGGTCGCCGCTGCCGATCAGGTTGCGCCGCTCGGTGGCCTCCTTGCGCTGGCGCTCGTCGCGCTCGCGGTCGCGCAGCCGTGCCAGCAGCACCGCCATCGCCTTGGCCTTGTTGCGGTGCTGCGAGCGGTCGTCCTGGCATTCGGCCACGATGCCAGTGGGCAGGTGGGTGATGCGGATCGCGCTGTCGGTCTTGTTGACGTGCTGGCCGCCCGCGCCGCTGGCGCGAAAGGTGTCGATGCGCAGGTCGGCCGGGTTGAGCGTCAGCTCGGCCTGCTCGTCTGGCTCCGGCAGCACGGCCACCGTGCAAGCACTGGTGTGGATGCGCCCTTGTGCCTCGGTTGCGGGCACGCGCTGCACGCGGTGGCCGCCGGACTCGAATTTCAGGCGCTCGTAGACGTTGTCGCCCTCGATGTGCACGACGACTTCCTTGTAGCCGCCGAGGTCTGAGGCGTTCTCGCTCATCACCTCGCTGCGCCAACCCTGTCGCTCGGCATAGCGCAGGTACATGCGGGCCAGATCGGCCGCGAACAGCGCCGACTCTTCGCCACCCGTGCCGGCGCGAATCTCCAGGAACACGTTGCGCTCGTCGTCTGGGTCGCGTGGCAGCAAGGCGGTCTGCAGCTGCGATTGCAGGCGTTCGATGTCGGACTGCGCAGCGGCCACGTCTTCTTTGGCCAACTCGGCCATCTCGGGGTCGGCCACCAGCTCGCGCGATTGCATCAGGTCGCGTTCACGCTGCTGCAGCGAACGGTACAGCGTGACCACCGACGCCGCCTGGGCCTGCTCGCGCGCCACGGTGCGATAGCGTGCCCTGTCGGTACTCAGTTGCGGGTCGGCGAGCAGGGCATCGAGTTCCTGCACGCGCAGGGCGAGCCGTTCGAGTTGTTGGCGCAGGGTGTCTTTCATCGCGGGCAGTTTCAGTGGCCATGGCGCAGCGCGCGAGCGAAGGCCCGCGCAGCGAGCGCTTCGCTAGGCCTGCGAATCGTCGCCCGGGCCGCGAGGACTGCCGCGCAGGAACAGCCGCGACACCCACTGCGCCAGCCGCTCGCGCTGCTCGCCGTCGGTGGCGTTCAACTCGGCCATCGTGCCGTGCAGCAGTTTCTGCGTCAGTCCGCGCGACAGCGCATCGAGCACGCTGTCGATGTCGGCGCCCTTGGCCAGCAGCCGGCGCGCGCGCGCGATCTCGGCGCCGCGCCAGTCGTCGGCCTGGCGGTTGAGCGCCTGGATCAGCGGCACGCTGGCGCGCTGCTCGAGCCAATGGCTGAAGCTTTGCACGCCAGCGTCGATGATGGCCTCGGCCTGCTGCACCGCGGCTTGGCGCTTCTCGCCGGCGCTTCGCACCATGTCGCCGAGGTCATCAACCGTGTAGAGGTACGCGTCGCGCAGACGAGCCACTTCGGGTTCGATGTCGCGCGGCACGGCCAGGTCGACCATGAACATCGGGCGCCGGCGTCGCATCTTCAACGCGCGCTCGACGGCGCCCAGGCCGATGATGGGCAGCGTGCTGGCGGTG
>JBIODO010000364.1:0-4385 GCA_044445225.1 Burkholderiales bacterium | reverse complement strand
TGCGGCAGCGCCGACAGCGGCAACAAGCGCAGGCCCACCAGGCCGGCCAGCACGATGGCCAGCATCAGCAGCCCGGTGGCCACCGGCCGTTCGATGAACGGGCGCGACGGATTCACGACGGTGCGGCCCTGCTCATGGTGCAGGTGCCGAGGCCGCGCGCTCCCCGCGCCGCGGCCGCGACGCGCCATCGGGGCCCGATGCGCCACGCGGGCGCGATGCGGCGCGGCCGGGCGCCGACGCAACGTCAGCCGCCAGTTGCACCGAGGCACCATCCTTCAAGCGGTCTGCACCCTCGGTGACCACCGGCTCGCCGGCCTGCAGCCCGCTGGCGATCACCACCCGATCGGCAACGGCCGGGCCGCGCGTGACATTGCGCTGGCTCACGGTCCTGTCGTCGTTGAGCACGTAGACGAAGTCGCCGCTGGCGCCGTTGCGTACCGCGCTCACCGGCACGACGACTGCGTCGGTCATCGTGCGCAGTTCGAGCTGCAGATTGACGAACTGGTTCGGGAACAGCGCACCCTTGGCGTTGGCGAAGCGCGCCTTGCCCTTCACGGTGCCGGTGGTGGTGTCGACCTGGTTGTCCAGCGTCGCGAAGCGGCCTTCCTCGAGCAGCGTGCTGCGCGTGCGGTCGTAGGCCCGCGCCGGCAGCGCACCGCTGGCCAGGCGCTGCATCACCTCGGGCACACGGTCTTGCGCGATCGTGAACTGCACGTCGATCGGCGCCAGCTGCGTGATCACCGCCACGCCGGTGGTGTCGGACGTGCTGATCAGGTTGCCGGCATCCACCGGGCGCAGCCCGACGCGGCCGGCCACCGGCGCGACGATGCGCGTGTAGTCCAGATTCAGGCGTGCCGTGCCCTCGTTGGCGCGATCAGTGACCACCGTGCCTTCGAGTTGCTTGACCAGCGCCTCCTGCGTGTCGACGTCTTGTCGCGCGATCGAATCCTGCTGCAGCAGCGTGCGATAGCGCTCAAGCGTGAGGCGGGCGTTCTGCAGTTGCGCCTCGTCGCGCTGTCGGGAGCCGGTGGCCTGCATCAGCGCCAGCTCGAACGGCCGCGCATCGATCTGCGCCAGCAGCTGGCCCTTGGTGACCATCTGGCCTTCGGTGAACAGCACCTGCGCCAGCACACCCGACACCTGCGGGCGCACGGTCACGGTGGCCGCCGGAATCACTGTGCCCAGCGAATCGAGCAGCACCGGCACGTCGGCGCGGCGTGCGCGCACCACGGCCACCGTGCTCGGCAACGCGCCGCCACGTCCCCCGCCGAACGCGGCACCACCCCGCGGCCCGCCTGCTGCGATGCCACCTGGCGGCAATGCGCCCGCCACCGGCGTGGCAGCGGGACGGTGGGTGAGGTACCAGGCCAGCGCGGCCAACAGGGCCAGGCTGGCGACTGCGATCAGTGTGCCCAGCCAACGACGCGGGCGACGTGGGGCAGCCGGAGGCTGTGGTTGGAGAGGATTGGGCATGTGGTTGTTCGAATCGACACCATGGCCCGGCTTTGTAAAGCGGCGATGCCATGCATTGTTAAGAGTTTGTTGCGCCGCGCCGCCTTCGCTCCGGGCGTGCTGAAATCATCCCATGCTCTCGGCAAACGCCGAGCCCGCCGCTGCGGGCGGCGCCATGGGCGCTGGTCAGCTGGCCAGGTCGCGCAGGTTGAGCACCGGCCAGCCACGCTCGGCAGCCTCCGCGGCCAGCCGCATGTCGGGGTTCACCGCCACTGGGTTGCGCACGGCAAGCAACAGCGGCAGGTCGTTGATCGAGTCGCTGTAGAAGGTGGCCTCGCAGTCGCGCGCATCGATGCGCTGCGCGGCCAACCATTCGTGCAGCCGCGCCACCTTGCCTTCGCGCATGTTCAACGTGCCCGCAATGCGGCCGGTGAAGCAGCCGTCGGAGGCGACCTCGCATTCGGTGGCGATGAGATGCGGCAGCCCCAGATGCGCGGCCGTGAGTTCGGTGATGAAGCGGTTGGTGGCGGTGGTCAGCACCACCAGTTCACCGGCGCCGCGGTGGCGCTCGACCAAGTGATGCGCCGTGCGGCCGATGCGCGGCGCGATCACGCTGTCGAGGAACTCGCGCCGCAGCGGCTCCCACTGCTCGCGCGAGCGGCCGGCCAGCGTGCTCACGTAGAACTCGCAGAACGTCTGCGGGCTCACGGTGCCCGACCTGTAGTCACGTTCCATGCAACGGTTGCGCGGCTCGAACATGGCGCGGTCGAGCTCGCCGCGCTGCATCAGGAAGTCGCACCACAGCACGTCGCTGTCGCCGTCGAGCAGCGTGTGGTCGAGGTCGAACAGCGTCAGCGGCAGGGGGCGCGCCATGCCTCAAGCCCGACGAAGATGCCAGGCCTTGGGCCGCGTGAAGGTCTGGATGCCGAGTGTGGACAGCGTCAGTCCGATGCCCGAGTCGCCGTAGCCCGACCAGGGCAGCCGCGGGCTCACGCGGTCGCAGCAGTTCCAGTACACGCTGCCCGCGTTGACGCGTGCGAGCAGCTCGCGCGCCTTGGCTTCGTCGGCGGTGTACACGCCGGCCGTGAGGCCGTAGCGCGTGTCGTTCATCAGCGCGATGGCTTCGTCGTCATCGCGCACCTTCTGGATGCCGATGATCGGGCCGAAACTCTCCTCGCGCATCAACTCCATCGTGTGGTTGACGTGGCTGAACACGGTGGGCGCGTACCAGTTGCCCGGTCCGGGCAGGCGGTGGCCGCCGCACAGCAGCGTCGCGCCCTTGGCCTTGGCGTCGGCCACCTGTGCATCGAGCACGGCCAGTTGTGGCGCGCGCGTGATCGCGCCGATGTAGGTGTCGTCCGCCATCGGATCGCCGACCTTGAAGGCACTGACGGTGGCGATGAAGTGCTCGACGAAGGCATCGTGCAGCGACTCGTGCACGTAGATGCGCTCGACCGAGCAGCAGCTCTGGCCGGTGTTGTACATCGCGCCGTCGGCCAGGCTCTCGGCGGCGGCCTTGGCATCGGCATCGGCACGCACATAGGTCGGATCCTTGCCGCCGAGCTCGAGCTGCACCTTCACGAGGCGCGGCGCCAGCGCTTGAGCGATGCGCACGCCGGTGGCGTGGCTGCCGGTGAAAAACAGGCCGTCGAGCCTCTGGTTCAGCAACGCGGCGCCGACGTCGCTGCCGCCGACCA
This sequence comes from Burkholderiales bacterium, assembly GCA_044445225.1. Classification (GTDB taxonomy): domain Bacteria; phylum Pseudomonadota; class Gammaproteobacteria; order Burkholderiales; family Burkholderiaceae_C; genus JAEUPI01. Next base: position 1,236 of record JBIODO010000364.1, on the reverse strand, counting down.
GCGTTTGCATCACGGCCGCCGGCACCCCCGACGCGTGCAGCAGGCGGGCGATGTGCAAGCCGGTGAGGGTGGCGAACTCAGACGGCTTGTACAGCACCGCGTTGCCGGTGAGCAGCGCTGGCACGATGACGTTGCAGCCGACGAAATACGGATAGTTCCACGCCGAGATGTTGGCCACCACACCGAGCGGCACGTGGCCGATGCGCTCGCGCATGCCAGCGTCGTCGAACACGGTTTCGTCGGCGATGGCGCGCTCGGTCTGAGCGAGAAAGAAGTCGATGCGCGGCAGCAGACCGTTGAGCTCGTTGCGCGACTGGCTGATCGGCTTGCCGACCTCGCGGGTCAACGTAGTGGCCAGCGTGTCGAGCTCGGCCACCAGCGCGGAGCGAAAGCGTTCGATCGTCGACAGCCGTTGGCGCAGCGGGACGGCCGCCCAGCCGGGTTGCGCCGCGCGGGCAGCATTCGCCTTGCTTGCGATCGAAGACGCATCGTCGGCAGCGGGCTCGGCGACCAGCGCGCCGGTGGCCGGGTTATGGATCTTCAGTGTGGGCATCGGGGTCTTTGCGGCTGACGGTGCTACGCAGTGGCCGTCACTCTGCGGGTGGCGCGTGCGGCGCTCAGGAAGTCGCGCAGCAACGGGGCGTCATCGAAGTTGTCCGGGTCGCCGGGAATGTGGAACTCCGGGTGCCACTGCACCGCGGCCACGTACGAAGGGCCGGCGCGGCGCACGGCCTCGATCATGCCGTCGTCGGGGCAGCACGCCTCGACGGCGAATCCCGGTGCCAGGTCTTTGATCGCCTGGTGATGCAGCGAGTTGACCGTGGCCTTGCGCACGCCCGGGTACAACTGCGCGAGCCGCGATCCCTTGACCAGCTCGACGCCGTGAAAGTGGCGCTCGAACGCCGAGCCGTCGCGGTGCGCGCGCGACGCTGGCCGCTGCGTGGCGATGTCTTGCAGCAGCGTGCCGCCGAACATCACGTTGAGCAATTGCAGGCCGCGGCAGATGCCGAACACCGGCTTGCCGGCGCGCACGAAGGCGTCGATCAACTCGATCTCGTAGCGGTCGCGCACGCGGTCGCCGGCCCAGTCGGGGTGCAGCGGCGTCTCGCCGTAGGTCTCGGGCGCGACATCGTTGCCGCCTTGCAGCATCAGGCCGTCGAGCGTGTCGGCGTAGTCATCGAGGTCGAGATCGCTGCGCGTGACGATGCTGTCTTTGGTGACCGCCGGGATCATCAC
>JBIODO010000363.1:0-4390 GCA_044445225.1 Burkholderiales bacterium | reverse complement strand
GCCTCGCACAGCGCGTCCCACATCTTCTGCGTGCTGGCGGCGAGGTTGACCAGGCCGTCGCGCGCGCGGAAGGTGCCCATCGGTGCGAGGGTGGGATGGTGGTTGCCCTCCTGGTGGGGCACCTCGCCGCTCATCGTGTAGCGCGCGGCCTGGAAGTCGAGCTTGTTGAGCATCGCCTCGAGCAGCGACGTGTGCACCCATTGGCCGACACCGGTGCGCTCGCGTTGCAGCAGCGCCAGCAGGATGCCCTGGCCAAGAAACATGCCGGCCGCAGTGTCCGACACCGCGATGCCCACGCGCATCGGGCCGCGGCCGGGCTCGCCGGTGATCGACATCAGGCCGCTCTGGCCCTGCACGATCTGATCGACGCCGGGCCGGTCGGCATACGGCCCGTCCTGGCCGAAGCCCGAGATGCTGGCCAGCACGATGCGTGGATTCAGCGTGCGCAAGCGCTCGTAGCCAAGGCCCAGGCGCTCCTTGACGTCGGCGCGGAAATTCTCGACCACCACGTCGCTGCGCAGTACCAGCAGATCGAGCACCTCGCGGCCGCGCGGTGACTTCAGATCCAGGCACAGGCTGCGTTTGTTGCGATGCAGGTTCTGCTCGTCGCTGCCGTGGCGACGGCCGGTCATCGCGCGCTCGCTGTCTTGCGGCCGCGCCTCGACGCGGATGACCTTGGCGCCCCAGTCGGCGAGCAGTCTCACTGCCGTGGGGCCGGCGCGCGCGATCGTGAAGTCGAGCACCGTGTAGGGGGCCAGCGGTGCCTCGGGATGCGGCATGCGCGGTGGATCCTGGCTTCGTCGATGGGTGTTCAGGCAGTCTATCGGCAAATTCAAGCACTGCCGGCCGTTGCGGCAAGCTGTGCCCGCCAGGCCCGCCATCCGGCAACCGAGAGCAACGCGAACACCGCATACAGCAGCGTCGTCAGCCACAGGCCCTTGACGGCGAACAAGCCGACGCTGAACACGTTGACCGCCAGCCACACCAGCCAGTTCTCGATCAATTTGCGACCGAGCAGGAATTGCCCGGCCACGCTGCCGGCGGTGGGCAGTGCGTCGAGGTAGGGCACGTCGCTGTCGGTGTAGCGCTGCAACACGAGGCCCAGCAACGGCCACGCGGCGAGGGTGAGGCCGCTGACCCAGCTGATTTGCCGCACGCTCATGCGGTGCACCCGCAGCAGCCCGCCGTCGCCGCCGCGGCCGCGCAGCCACTGCCACCAGCCCCACAACGCCACCACGATGAACAGCACCTGCAACGTCGCCTCGCCGTACAGGCGGCTCGATGCGAACAGCAGGCCGTACAGCGCCGAGGCCACGATCGCCAGCGGCCAACCGGTGACGTTGACGCGCAGGTTGCACCACACCATCGCGATCGACAGCACGACCGCCACGATCTCGAGCCAGGTGATCGGGCTGCCCCACGGCGCAAATGCCGGGGCCAGCAACGGCGCCGCGAAAGCCAGCGCCTCGGAGAGCATCTCAGCGCTTCGGGCTGATCTGGACAAACACCTCGTCGGGCTTGACCATGCCGAGCTCGCTGCGCGCCTTCTCTTCAATCATCTCGAGGCCGGCCTTGAGGTCGCGCACCTCGGCGGCCATGCGCTGGTTCCTGCGCTGCGCCTCGTCGTTCTGCACGCGCTGCGCGGCCAGTTGCGAACGCTGGCTCCACACATGCGGCACGCTGCCCTTGCCGAACCACAGGCCCAGGTGGACCAGGACCAGCAGCGCGACGAGCATCCAGGTGGCAATCCGAGCGGTGATCATGGTGGCGTGGTCAGCGCAGGCAGTACAACGCGTCGCGGCCGGGGTAGTGCGCGACGTCGCCGAGGTCTTCTTCGATGCGCAGCAGCTGGTTGTACTTGGCCACGCGGTCGCTGCGGCTCATCGAGCCGGTCTTGATCTGGCCGGCGTTGGTGCCCACCGCAATGTCGGCGATGGTCGCGTCTTCGGTTTCGCCGCTGCGGTGGCTGATCACCGCGGTGTAGCCTGCGCGCTTGGCCATCTCGATGGCGGCGAAGGTTTCCGAGAGCGTGCCGATCTGGTTGATCTTGATCAGGATCGAGTTGGCCACGCCCTTGGCGATGCCTTCCTTCAGGATCTTGGTGTTGGTGACGAACAGGTCATCGCCCACCAGTTGCAGCTTGCTGCCCAGCCGCTGGGTGAGATGCTTCCAGCCGTCCCAGTCGTTTTCGGCCATGCCGTCTTCGACCGAGACGATCGGGTACTTGTCGGCCCAGCTGGCCAGGATGTCGCTCCACTCGGGCGCCGACAGAACCATGCCTTCGCCGCTCAGGTGGTACTTGCCCTCTTTGTAGAACTCGCTGGCCGCGCAGTCCAGGCCGATCGCGATTTGCTGGCCCGGCGTGTAGCCGGCCTTGTCGATCGCCTCCACCAGCATCTGCAGCGCCGCCTCGTGGCTGGCCACGTTGGGCGCGAAGCCGCCTTCGTCGCCGACCGCCGTGCTCATGCCCTTGCCGTCGATGATCTTCTTGAGCGCGTGGAACACCTCGGCGCCGTAGCGCACCGCTTCGCGAAAGCTCGGCGCGCCCAGCGGGATGATCATCAGCTCCTGCAGGTCGAGGTTGTTGTTGGCGTGCGCGCCGCCGTTGATCACGTTCATCATCGGCACCGGCATGCTCATGCCGCCGGAGCCGCCGAAGTAGCGGTACAGCGGCAGCCCCGACTCTTCGGCCGCGGCGCGCGCCACCGCCATGCTGACGGCCAGCGTGGCGTTGGCTCCGAGCCGGCCCTTGTTGTCGGTGCCATCGAGGTCGATCAGCGTCTTGTCGAGAAACGCCTGCTCCGACGCATCGAGCCCGAGCACCGCCTCGCTGATCTCGGTGTTGATGTGCTCGACCGCGCGCAGCACGCCCTTGCCGCCGTAGCGGGCCTTGTCGCCGTCGCGCAGCTCGATCGCCTCGCGCGAGCCGGTGGAGGCGCCGCTGGGCACGGCGGCGCGGCCCATCGTGCCCGACTCGAGCAGCACGTCGCACTCGACGGTGGGGTTGCCGCGGCTGTCGAGGATTTCGCGGCCGACGATATCGACGATTGCGCTCACTGGGGACCTTTCGAAAGACTCGTTGTTGTGATCATGCAGGCTGCGTGTCGACGCCCTCGACCAGCACCATGTTGAAGTACTCGGTGGTGCCCTTGCGCTTGGCACGCGCGGTGACGTACATCTCGCCGTCGTAGAAGGCCTTGGCCTTCTCGTAGCTCGGAAAGCGCAGCATCGCCACGCGGTGCGGTTGCCAGTCACCCTCGAGCGCTTCGTGCTTGCCGCCGCGCACCAGGTATTCGCCGCCGGCCGCCTTCACCGCTGCCGGCGCCGCGGCCATGTAGGCCTTGTAGCGTTCGGGGTCGGTGATGTGCATCTCGACGATCAGGTAGGCCACCGGCATCGTTGTCTCCGATTCTTCAGGTCAGCAGGAGAAATCATTCTCGAGCAGTGGCTGGCGCTTGACCACGTTGTCGAGCGCCACCAGTTGCTCGAGCAGCACGCGCATGTGCTTCAGCGGCACGGCGTTGGGTCCGTCGGACAGCGCGTTGGCCGGGTCGGGGTGCGTTTCCATGAAGATGCCCGCGATGCCCACCGCCACCGCGGCGCGCGCCAGCACCGGCACGTGCTCGCGCTGGCCGCCCAAGCTGGTGCCCTGGCCTCCAGGCAGCTGCACCGAGTGCGTGGCGTCGAACACCACCGGCGCGCCGGTCTCGCGCATGATCGCGAGGCTGCGCATGTCGGACACCAGGTTGTTGTAGCCGAAGCTGACCCCGCGCTCGCAGGCGAGGAAGTTGTCTTCGTTGAGGCCTTTTTCGCGGGCCGCCGCGCGCGCCTTGTCGATCACGTTCTTCATGTCGTGCGGCGCCAGGAACTGGCCCTTCTTGATATTCACCGGCTTGCCGCTTTGCGCCACCGCACGGATGAAATCGGTCTGTCGGCTCAGAAAGGCGGGCGTCTGCAATACGTCGACAACGCGGGCGACCTCGGGCACCTCGGCCTCGGTGTGCACGTCGGTCAGCACGGGTACCTTGAGTTCGCGCCTGACCTTGGCCAGAATCTCCAGCCCCTTGTCCATGCCGGGGCCGCGAAAAGACGTGCCGCTGGAGCGGTTGGCCTTGTCGTAGCTCGACTTGAAGATGAACGGGATGCCCAGCGCCGCGGTCATCTCCTTCAGGCGCCCGGCGACCTCGAGCTGCAGCTGCTCGGACTCGACCACGCATGGGCCGGCGATCAGAAACAACGGCCGGTTCAGCCCCACCTCGAAGCCGCACAGCTTCATGATCTGCGCGCCCTCACGCTGCGGCCTTCTCTTTGCTGGTGCCTTCGCGCGCCGCCTTGTGCGCCAGCGCCGCCTGCACGAAGCTGATGAACAGCGGGTGCCCGTCCCATGGCG
>JBIODO010000362.1:0-4397 GCA_044445225.1 Burkholderiales bacterium | reverse complement strand
TCGTTGACCGACAGCGTCAGCGTCGCCGCGCCGTTGAAGTCGGCATCGGGGTTGAAGCTCGAGCCGGCGAGTGCGGCGTTGATCGCGGCGGCGCTGCCGTTCAGCGTGACGCTGGCACTGCCGTTGCCCGACACGCCGACGCCGGCCGTCGAGCCGAGCGTGAAGCTGCCCTGGTTCACCGCCACGGTCACCGTCAGCGTGTCGCCGTCGGCGTTGGTGACGCTCAATGCGTTGCTGCCGGCGCTGGAGAACACCAGCGGCGTGTCTTCGGTGCCCGACTGCGCGGGCGGCAGGTTGACCGTCGTCGGATCATCGACCGGCGTCACCGTGCCACTCACCGAACCAGTCGATGCGATGCTGCCGTTGCTGACCGTGTAGCTGAAGCCGACAGGCCCATTGAAGTCGGGCGCCGGCGTGAACACCAGTTGGCCGCCCGCCAGCTGCACGCTGCCTCCGGGCACCGCCACCGCCGCGCCGCCGTCGACGATCGAGGCACCATTGACCTGTGTGATGATCAGCGTGCCGCCATCTGGGTCGCTGTCGTTGGCGAGCACGTTGACGGCCACGCTGCCGTCCTCGGCCACTGTGAAGGTGTCGGCGTTCACCACCGGCGCGTCGGCAACTGCGGTGACCGTGCCCGACACCGCGGCCGCAGCCGACAACGCGCCGTCGCTGGCGGTGTAGGTGAAATTGACCGGCCCGTTGTAGTTGGGTGCCGGCGTGAAGACGAGCTGCCCGCCCACCAGCTGCACGCTGCCATGCAGCACGGCCACCGCGGCGCCGCCGTCGACGATCGGCGTGCCGTTGACCTGCGTCACCGTGAGCGCATGGCCCTCGGGGTCGGCGTCGTTGCTCAGCACATTGATCGTGGTCGAACCGTCTTCGGCCACGGTGAAACTGTCGCCACCCACCACCGGCAGGTCGTCGACCGCGCTGACCGTGACGGTCCAGTTCGCGGGCGCCGACACGGCGCCTTGGTTGTCGGTGACGGTGAACGTGATCGACGTCGAGCCCCAGTAGTTGGGGTCGGGCTGATACAACAGGCCCGCAGCCTGGGCCGGCGTCAGCGTCTGGCCCGCACTCACTGGGGTCACGCCATCGGCGAGCAGCAGCGTGCCGGCGCCCGGCAGCTGCTGGATCGTGACGCCGGCAATCGGACTGTCGACGTCGCTGCCCGACAGCGACACCGGAATCGAGGTGTCCTCGGGGCCGCTGGTCGAGCCAGCGGTCGCCACCGGCGCGTCGTTGACCGGCGTGATGCTGAAGCCCACGGTGCCCACTTCTTGAGTGGCACCGACCGTCGCGGTGTAGTGCAGGTCGCCCACCGGCGTGCCTGGCAGGTAGTCGGCCGGCGGTGCGTAGACCATGCCGGCCAACTGGGCCGGCGTCAGCGTACTGCCGGCGTGCACCGCGGTGCCGTCGGCGAGCAGCAATTGGCCCACCGCCGGCACGGCGTCGACTTGAATCTGCGTGGCGCCCGCCGGCGCTGTGAGCCCGACGCTGACGTTAGGCCCTTCTTCGACCGCGTCGACCTCCGACGAGGGCAAGTCGACGGTGTTGATCTTGGCGCGCGCCGCGTCGCCGCTCGGAAGCTCGGTCTCGTCGGGCGCGTCGACCGAGACCGCGCTGCGCAAGGGCGATGCGGCAGGCACCTCCTCGGTGATGCGATCCACCCGCAACCCAGGCTCCAGGGAACCACCGCCGCCGCCGCCGAGACCGGCGGCCGGCGCCGTCTCGGCGCTGCCTTTGTTGATGCCCTCGATGGCGAGATCGGCGTCGGTCTTCGGCGGCGTGATGGCAGCCGTCTTCGTCGTGGTGTCGTCGCCAGCGATCTGCACGATCGCCTCTTGCGTCGTGAGCACCATGGCGCCCTTTTGCACGGTGTCGCCCAGCTTGAGCACGCGAAAATTGCCGTCGGCGCCGCGGACCCAGGCCTGGCCCCAGATCGCGATCACCATTCCAACTTCGGTCTTGCTGAGCATCGGCATGCAAATCCCTTGCGCGCGCGCGCAAATCTGGGACGGAGAATAGACTTGGATATCGGCACTTCATAGCGCGCTTGAATGCGCTGCCGTGATGCCTGTCACCAAATGTGTCTCGGTCGCGGACGGACTCAGTCGAGCCGTGCAATTCGCCGGTCGTCGCGACGCGCGGTTGCGTCGCGATTCGTGCGAACTTACCGCTCGCTCATTGCGCGCTGCTGCACCTTCAGCACCGGCTTGAGCAGGTAGCTCAGCACCGATTTGCGGCCGGTGAGCACATCGACCTCGGCGGTCATGCCGGGAATGATCGGCAGCTTCTCGCTGAAGCCCGCCTGCACGGTGCGCACGCGCACCAGGTAGTACGCGTTGCCGCGTTCGTCGACCACGCTGTCGGGCGAGATGTTCTCCACCTTCGCGTCGAGGCCGCCGTAGATCGAGAAGTCGTAGGCGCTGAACTTCACGTTGGCCGCCAGGCCCGGGTGGATGAAGGCGATGTCCTTGGGCGCGATGCGCGCTTCGAGCACCAGCGTGTCATCGAGCGGCACGATCTCGACGATGTCCTTGCCCGGCTGCACCACGCCGCCCACGGTGTTGGCGAGCAGCCGCTGCACGCGGCCGCGTACCGGCGACTTCACCTGCGCCTTGTCGACCTTGTCGGCCAGCGCCACCGCGCCCTCGTTGAGCGCGCTGAGCTTGGCCATCGTTTCGCCGAGGTCCTTGCGCGCCTCGTTGCGAAACGCGATCTCGGTTTCCTGCGCTTTGCGCTGCACCTCGCCGATCGCCGCTTCGGCGCGCGCAATTTGCGCGGTGGCCTGGTCGGCATCGCCACGGTAGCGCGCCACGTCGCGCTCCAGGCGCAACACGTCGACCTGCGACACCGCGCCGCTGGCCAGCAGCGGCCGCGTCTGCGTCAGCTCCTGCTGCGTCAGATCGAGCCCGCGCAGCGCTGCCACGCGCTTGGATTGCATCTCGGTGAGTTCTTGCTGGCGCTGCGCGAGCTGTTGTCGGTTGACCGCCAGCGTGCTGGCCAGTTCGTTGACGCGCGCTTCGTAGAGCCGACGTTCGTCGAGCGCTGCGCGCTCCTCGTCGGCATCGCGGCCCTTGGGCGCCACGAACGGCGAGCCCTCGGCCAGCGCGCGCAGCCGCGCGGCGCGCGCGCGCAGCGAGAAGCTTTGCGACGCGCTCTCGCGCACGCCGGCGCCAGCGCGCGTTTCGTCCACTCGAAGCAGCAGTTGTCCGGCCTCGACCACCTGGCCTTCGCGCACCAGGATCTCGGCCACCACGCCGCCGTCGAGCGACTGCACCACCTGCAACTGGCGCGACGGGATCACGCGCGCGTCGCCGCGGGTGACCTCGTCGACCGGCGCCAGTGCGGCCCAAACCAGCAACGCGGCCACGGCGAGCGCCGCGCCACGCACGATCTTCTGCGCACCGCGCGTGCGCTGGCGCGAGATCAGCGCATCGGCCTCGCGCTCGAAGCTCTTGATGCCTGACGCGGCGGCGTCGGCATCGCTGACCGTTGGCCCCAGCAGCTTGTTGGTCACCGGCTCGAGCGCCACGCGCATGCGCTCGAGCACGCCCATCGTGCGCGCGCCGACGAACGGCGCGGCGGTGGTGGCTGCCGTGTCGTCGCGGGCGTTCATGGTCGGCGTGCCCTCATGCGGCCTTGGCGATGCGCCCGGTCTGCAGAGCTTCCATGATGCGGTCGCGCGGGCCGTCGGCCACCACCTTGCCGCCGTCGATCACGATCACGCGCGACACCAGCGACAGCAGCGACGTGCGGTGCGTCACCAGCACCACCGTCTTCAGCTGTGCCCAAGCGGTGATGCGTTGTGTGATCTGCGCCTCGGTGGAAAAATCCATCGCGCTGGTCGGCTCGTCGAGCAGCAGCACCGGCGCGTTGTGCAAGAGCGCGCGCGCCAGGCCCACGCATTGGCGCTGGCCGCCCGACAGCGAATCGCCGCGCTCGCCCACCGGCATGTCGAAGCCGCGCGGATGGCGGTTGACGAAGTCCGACAACCCGGCGGTCTCGGCGGCCGCCAGCACCGCCGAATCATCGGCATAGGGCAGGCCGAGCGTGATGTTCTCGCGCATCGAGCCGTAGAACAGCAGCACGTCTTGCGACACGCAGCCCAGGCCGCGGCGCACGTCGGCGGGGTCGAGCTGGCGCAGGTCGATGCCGTCGAGCAGCACGGCGCCATCGGTGGGCTCGTACAGGCCCATCATCAGCCGCTGGATCGTCGACTTGCCCGAGCCGACGCGGCCGATCAACGCAACGCGCTCGCCCGGCGAGATGCGAAAGCTCACGCCCTCCAGCGCCATGTCGTCGCGCCCGGGGTAGTGGAAGCGCACGTTGCGCAATTCGATCTCGCCCTTGAACTCGCGGCGTTGCACGAACGGCTGGCCGCCTTCTTC
>JBIODO010000361.1:0-4441 GCA_044445225.1 Burkholderiales bacterium | reverse complement strand
TCGCTGTCCTCGTGCGGTGGCGCCGCGACGGGCGTTGGATCGGGGCGCTGGGGTGGAAGCGGCTTTAGTACAGCTTCTTCGGCAACTGCATGCTGCGCACGCGCTTGTAGTGGCGCTTGACCGCGGCGGCCTTCTTGCGCTTGCGCTCGGCCGTGGGCTTTTCGTAGAACTCGCGGGCACGCAATTCGGTGAGCAAGCCCAGTTTCTCGATGGTGCGCTTGAAGCGGCGCAGGGCCACATCGAACGGCTCGTTTTCTTTGACGCGAATGGTTGTCATGAATGCGATGAGTGTCCTTGGCGCCGGCCGTTCCGCCCATGACGCGACCGATGGCAAGTCAATCGTCGGGGCGCTGGGCTGCGATGAGCCGGGCTGCCTGTGGCAGTCTGCAGCAGACCACCCATGTTGGCAAAGGCACGAATTCTAGCTCGAATCCGCCACTTCGCTGCGGCCATTGTCTGCCGGCATTTCACGCGCGGCGGCAACGCGGTCGAAGGCTTGCAGCAATCGCTGCACCTGCAGGCCGAGGCTTTCTGGCACCGGGGCCTGGCCCCGCAGGGCCGACTCGATCCAGCGCGCGGTGGTTGGCGCGTCGATGGCGGCGGGCAAGTCGGGTGGCGTGCCCGAAGCACCGGACTCGGGCTCGCTGGCCAGATCAGGCTGCGCCTGCCCAGCGATCCAGATCCGTTGACGAAGTCCGCGCCTCGGGTCGGCGACGGCTTCGCCCTCGGTGCCGCGCAGCAGGCCCACGTGGGCCTGCGCTCGCTCGGCGTAGTTGGCCATCAACAGGCCGAATTCCGGGTGGGTGTGGTTCATCAAGCGCAGGCATGGCGCGCCTCGCACCGGCTGCATCATCTTGGCGATGGTGTGGCCCGAGTTGCGCAGGCCCACCACCCGTCGCACGGCCAGCAGGCGCTCGAGTGCGGGCGACAGCACCGCGGTGGGCACAAAGGCGCAGCCCCGATCGCGCCAGGCGCTCGCCACCGCGTCGGCTGACGACGCAGGCGCCATGCCGAGGGCGGCGAAGACCTCGGCGGTGGTCACCCGTTGCGGATCCTGCAGCGGGCCGTGCACCACCACCCGCGCCCCCGCACGTGCCAGCAGCAGCGCGAGCAACGGCACCAGGTTCGGCAGCCGGCGCGCGCCGTTGTAGCTGGCGATGGCGATCACCGGCCGATCGCTTTGCAGCGGCAGCAGGCGTTCGTGCAGCGCCTGCAGGAAGCCCACCAACTCGTCGAGCGATTCGCCCTTCATGCGCATCGCGATCGCAAACGCGCCGATCTCCAGATCACTCAACCGGCCGTCGAGCAGTTGTGCCATCAGGTCTTGCGCCGCAACGACGCCCAGCGAACGGGCGCCGTTGGCACCGCGGCCGATCTCGCGCAGGTAGGGGGCGATCGTCATGGTCGTTGTCACCTGGGGCACTCGCGGCCCCATGCTGGGGGTGCCATTCCATCACGACCCGCGCGTCGGGCGCCGATGTGGGCTAGACATCGGTCAGTGACGAACACGATGCGGACGGATATCATGGCCCGCACCAATGGCGATGGGGGGCCGCACGGAGCGTTTTCAATGAGCGCAGGCGCTGAGACCAACTTCCACGCGCAGGAGGCCGCGAGTGCCTCGCGCCCTGACCCAGCCATGCTCGGCGCTGCCGGTAAATTGCTGGCAGCCTATGCCTCGTTGCCCGGTGTGATGTACGGGCTCAAAGACGCCAGCGACGGTCGCTACCTGGCGGCTTCGGAATCGCTGGCCCAGTTCTATGGGCGTTCGCTCGACGACGTGCTCGGCCACAACGACACCGAACTTCTCGACCCGACCCTGGGTGCGGCGATGCGTGCCGCCGACCAGACCGCACTGGCCCACGGGCGGCAGTTGACCAGCGAGCATCGCTTCGACTGGCGCGACAACAAGCACGACTGGGAAGTGCTGCGGCTGGTTACCGATCTGGGTGGGCGCCGCGTGTTGGCGTGCCTGTGGCGTGACCTCGCGCCGCAGCGCCTGCGCGAGTCGCAACTGCATGCCGCCATCGAGCAGATCGAACAACACCAGATCGCCACCCAGCAGCTGCGCCGCGAATACGGTGAGCAGCTGATGCGCGACAGCGCCACCGGCCTGGCGACGCGCGCGAACTTCGAAGACCAGTTCCGCCGCGAGGTCGATCTGTCGACCCGCGAGCATCGCGAGTTCGCGATGGTGCTGCTCGACCTCGACCAAGACAGTGAACGGGTGGCGGCACTGGGTTCGCGCGCGCACGACCAAGTGCTCGAGGCGATGGGTCGGCTGTTGCGCGGCAATACGCGGGCGATGGACGCGTCGTGCCGCCTGCAGGGGCGGCGCTTTGCCGTGCTGCTGTCCGGTGTCGGGCTGGCTACCGCGCATTCACGCATGGAAGGGCTGCGCCGCCAGTGCGCCACGCAGATTGTGGTGCTCGACGGCGAGGAGCTCGGCTTCAGCGTATCGATCGGGGTAGCCAGTTTCCCGCACACCGCGCACTCGCAAAGCGAGTTGATGGCGGCCTGCGAAGCGGCGCTCGGCGAGGCGCGGCGGCGCGGCGGCAACACCGTGGCGCTGGCAAGCATCCGCTTCGACCCGGCCTGAGTCGCGACGGGCGGCGGGGCGCCGATTCAGGCGGCCGTGATGCCGCGCCACACCATGTACGCCGCCAGTGCATACAGCAAAGTGGCAAACACGACAGCAAGGCGGCTCATGTCGATGGCGTGGGCCACGCGCGCGCCCAGTGGGGCGGTGGACATGCTCGCCACCGCGATCAGCGCCAGCATCGGCAGCACCACGTAGCCCAGGGCTCCAGAAACCGGCGAGGCGAGATTCCAGCCGCCGACGACGTAGCCTGCCGTGCTGGCCAGCGCGATCGGCAGGCCGATCGCCGCGCTTGTGGCCACGGCGTTGTGAATCGGTACGCCACAGCGCGTCATGAACGGCACCGACAAGAAGGCGCCGCCTGCGCCCACCAGCGCCGACAGGAAACCGATGCCCAGCCCCGCCGCGCTTTGCGCCAATGCCGTGGGCAACGTGCGGGTGGCCACACTGCCGCGTTTGAGCAGCATGCGGGTGGCCGAGTAGCCGACGAACAGTGCGAACGCAACGGCCAGCCACGACCCCTTGATGACCGAGAAGGCAGCGCCGCCAGCGAGCAATCCGCCCGCCACGATGCCCGGTGCCATCGCGCGCACGATCGACCAACGCACGGCGCCGCGCGCATGGTGCGCGCGCAGGCTCGAGATCGACGTGAAAACGATGGTGGCCATCGACGTGGCGATGGCCATCTTCACCGCCAGCGCCGGCTCGACCCCACGGCGTGACAGGAAGAAGGTGACGAAGGGCACCATCATCATGCCGCCGCCGACACCGAGCAGCCCGGCCAGGAAGCCCGCCACGCCACCGAGCGCCAGCAACTCGGCCGCCAGCAACGGCTCGAACCAGGGGATCAACCGGCTGGCCCGCTCAAGCCCGCAGCAGCGCCAGCACCGAGCGCCACTCGTCGGGCTGCACCGGCGTGATCGACAGGCGGTTGCCGGGCCTGAGCACCACCATGCTGGCCAGCTCGGAGCGCTCACGCATCTCGCGCAGGCTCAGCAGGCGCGTCTTCTTCACAAGTTTGACATCCACGTGCATCCAGCGCGGCGCATCGCGGGTCGACTTGGCATCGAAGTACTTGCTCTTGCGGTCGAACTGCGTTTCGTCAGGGTACGCGGCGCTGCATACCTCGGCCAGCCCCGCCACGCCCGGCTCGGCGCATGACGAGTGATAGAACAGCACGCCATCGCCAACGTGCATGCCGTCGCGCATGAAATTGCGCGCCTGATAGTTGCGCACACCGGTCCAAGGCAGACGCTTGCCGGGCGCGCTCGCGAGGTCATCGATCGAGGCCTCGTCGGGCTCGCTCTTCATCAACCAGTATTGGGTCATCGTGGTGGCTCGCCGGCTTGCGCCGCGAGGCGCCGCGATGAGAAGGGATGAGAAGGGATGAGAAGGGATGAGAAAGTGTCCGCCGCGCACCGAAGGCCGCATTCCTGAACCCAGGGGATTCAGGTGGGCCCGGTCAGCAAGGCTTCGGGTTCATCTGACGCGAGACGATCGCACCTGCCAAGCAATGTTCCAAGCCCTAGCTCGTTGAGCATCGGTTCAAGGAAATTAAAACCTTCGCATACACGGCGGACGGATTCATTCTACGCGCCGGTTCGCGCAACGCAATGCGATGTGAGGGCTTGACGAACGTGACAGGTTCGACGCCAACCTGCGCCCGACGGTCACAACAGGCGACCGTCGTCGCTCAGGGCGTGGTCGATGCGCCGCACCAGCCGCTCGAGTTCAGCCGGATCGACGTCAGGGTTCGCCGCTGGCAATGGCGCCTCGGCCAGTTGATACGCCAGGTTCAACGCCGCCAGCACGGCGATGCGTTCGCGCGCCTTGACCTTGCCG
>JBIODO010000360.1:0-4441 GCA_044445225.1 Burkholderiales bacterium | reverse complement strand
GTTCAAGCGCATCGACCGCGTGATCCGCGCCACCACGATGGAGAAGTTCGGCCCGGTGCGCACCGTGCGGCCGACGCTGGTGTTCGAGCTCGGCTTCGAAGGCATTCAGCGCAGCAATCGCCACAAGAGCGGCATCGCGGTGCGCTTTCCGCGCATGCTGCGCATCCGCGACGACAAGCCGCTGCACGAGGCCGACACGCTCGACACGCTGCGCGCGCTGATCGAAGGCGCATAGACCGGTTGGCGAGCCCGCTCAGGGGTGCGGGCCCCATGGGGTCGCCAGCATGAGCTGGACTTCCTGGCTGCGCAACAGCGGGCGCAGTTGCTTGGCGAACGCCATGAATTCGGCATGCTCGTACAGCCGCTTCCAATGGGCCCTGCGGGCGTCGTCGCTGTCGAAGCGCCACAGATGGATCAGCTGATGCAGCTCGCCGGTGTCGCTGGTGAAGTAGCCGATCAGGTTCGCTGCAAAGCCACCTTGCTCCAAGGCAGGCCAACCTTGCGATGCGTACAACCGCATCACCTCAGGCATCTGCCCCACGGTGACCGAGTAGGTGCGCTTTTCATAGATTCGTGGCATGTCGGATCCCCGTCGTCTGTGGGTCCGCCCATTGTCACGCCAGAGGCCCTGCAGTGACCCGGCGTCGAACACGCTGCGACAATCGCACCCATGTCGACCCCCCTGCCCGCCTTGCCATTGCCGTCGCAGCGCTCCGGCACCACGTTTCGCGTGCTCGGCGCGATCAGCGTGTCGCATCTGATCAACGACATGATGCAGTCGCTGATCCTCGCGATCTACCCGATCCTGAAAGGCGACTTCCAGCTCAGCTTCGCGCAGATCGGCCTGATCACGCTGACGTACCAGCTCACCGCCTCGCTGTTGCAACCCCTGGTGGGGCTGTACACCGACCGCCGCCACGCGCCGTATTCGCTGCCGCTGGGCATGACCTCCACGCTGTGCGGGCTGCTGCTGCTGGCGTATGCACCCAACTTCGCGAGCGTGCTGTTGGCGGCCGCCTTCGTCGGCACGGGGTCGGCGATCTTCCACCCCGAGTCGTCGCGCGTGGCGCGGCTGGCCTCGGGCGGGCGCCACGGTTTTGCGCAATCGGTGTTCCAGGTCGGCGGCAACACCGGCAGCGCGATCGGGCCGCTGGTGGCCGCCGCGGTGATCGTGCCGTTCGGTCAGCGCAGCGTGGCGTGGTTCGGGCTGGCGGCGCTGCTCGGGATCGTGCTGTTGCTGCAGGTGAGCCGCTGGCACATGCACCACCGCAGCCTGGCGAGCGCGCATGGCGCGCGTGCCCCCGTGGCCCCTGCGCTCGCGCGCAACACGGTGGTCGTGGCGATCGGCGTGTTGCTGCTGCTGATCTTCTCGAAGTATTTCTACGTCGCCGGCCTCAGCAGCTTCTACACCTTTTATCTGATCGAGAAATTCGGGTTGTCAGTGCAAAGCGCCCAGGTGCATCTGTTCATCTTCCTGTTCGCGTCGGCGCTCGGCACGCTGGTGGGCGGGCCCATCGGCGACCGCGTGGGGCGCAAGCCCGTGATCTGGGCATCGATCCTCGGCGTGGCGCCGTTCGCGCTGCTGCTGCCGCACGCCAACCTGTTCTGGACCACGACGCTGACGATCCTCATTGGCCTGATCCTCTCGTCGGCTTTCTCGGCGATCGTGGTCTACGCGCACGAGCTGATTCCCGGCAAGGTTGGCATGGTGTCGGGCCTGTTCTTCGGCTTCGCGTTCGGCATGGGCGGCCTCGGCGCCGCGGTGCTCGGACTGGTGGCCGACCACGCGAGCATCGACTTCGTGTACCACTTGATCGCGTACCTACCGTTGCTCGGTGTCGTCGCGGTGCTGCTGCCCAACATCGCCGGGCCGGTGGCGATCGCCAAAGCAGCCCCGGCGCGCTGACGGCATCGCCTGGCGGGCGCCGTCAAGGCGGCGTGCGATCGCGCGCTTCGGCCCACGATGCGCTGTCGCGCCTGGCCAGACGCTGCAGCTGGTCTTTGAATTCTTGCTGCTCGGCGGCGGTCACCAGCAGCTTCACGCGTTCGATGTCGCTGAGCTCCCAGTTCAGGCTGATCATGCCGAGCTGCACGATCGATTCGATGTCGTCGTGTGTCGCGCCCGACTTGACCCAGGCAATGGCTTGTTGCACCCACTCGACCACCAGCGGGTCGTCGGGCCGCTGATCCAGCGCCGACCTGTCGCCGAACGGGCCCTGCTCGATCCACGCGCTCGCCGCGCCCGGCACGCCGGCCCGCGCCGCGCGCTCGACCAGGCCGACGCGCGCGTCGAGCTGGGCCATCGAAAGATCGCCGCAGGCCTCGCGCAGCCAACGCTGGCCGTCGCCATAGGCAGACCGCAGCGCGTCGAGCGCGCGCTCCATCGGCAGCGATTTGAGTTGGGTGTCGAACTCGTGTGCGCGCACGCAGCGCGCCAGCAGCCCAAATGCCGCAAAGGCGTCGTGCGGCGATTCGGAGCGAGCCAATCGCTCGACCCGGGTTGCGAGGCTGGTGGGCGTGGGTGCGGCGTCGGTGCGCGATGCGCGCGGCAGCTGGGGTGGGCTGGCCGGCTGCCCTGCAAGCACCCGTGGCCGCACGGCAAACCCGGGCGGCGGCAACTCAGGAGCGCCCGCCCGACGAGGGACCGACCCCAAGCCCAGGCCGATCGCCAACGCGGCGGCCGCCGCCGCGGCGGCCACCCACCCGTTGCGCATTGCAGTGTTCATGACACTCACCGGCCCACCTGGCACCTCGGGAATCTCGGGCTCGATTCAGACAATCTTGCACGGGATCACAGCGTCCTCGTCGAACTGATAGACGGCGCAGAGCCTGTGATACCCGTCTGCGATGATGACCCTTCGGCCTTTCCCTTCTCTCACCAGCAGCAGCGGAGACAGGGCTTGCCCGCTTCGAATCTTCTTGCGGTCCCGCTCGACATGCGAGTTGCTGACGCCCAGCAGCGAGAGCCCGGAGGCGCGAAAGATGTCCTTCGCCATGAATTGCGCAAGCGGTGCGGCCCGCAGCTGGCCGACCAGCTTTGCAACTCGTTTGGCCGGGTAGATGAGACTGAGATACGAACTCGCCGCCGGATAGTCCTGCTCTTCAACGTCCGGCAGCCACCTCGGTGCCTTGATTCGCTTCGCTGGCATGGTGACGTCGTCATCCGGTGATGCGCGGGGCAAAGAAGTAGGCATAGAGCCAGAGCACCGAGAAGCCCACGGGCAACACAAGCGGCGTGACACGCACCATGGCGTGGATGCGGCCTCCGATGACTCGCCCGGCTGCGTTGGTCCGGTTCGCCACCATCGTTCGCTCGTAGGACGCAAGGGCGAGTGCCTCGGTCTGCGACAGCGTCTGCTCGGATTTCAAGCGCGAGACGAGCGAGGCCTGCTCCCGCAGGTACACGTCCTGCGCCCACGTTGCCGCGTAGATGGAGGCCAATATCACCGCGGAAAGCGCGATCGCGGCGAGCGGAAGAACGCCATGAAAGAACGACGGCCAGACAAAGTTCGCGTTCCAGGAGGTGGCGTAGGCGGTGAGCAGAAAGGCTTGCGAAGTCACGTACCAAGTCACCCGGCTGGCGATCAGCGTATTTTCGGAGTGAATGTCTTCGCGAAGCGACTTGAGCGCGTCGGCCACCGTGAGCGACTTGGTATCCATCGGGCTCCAGCCTGTTCTGACGCGAACTCTCGGCTACTTGTTCTGCGACGCGGGCTTGCCGGGTTCTTGCGGCGGCTTGCGCTGGTCCGAGCTGCCAACAATCGCCAAGTGCCGCCTGAGCAGGCTCTGGCCGACGGTGGCAAGGTAGGACCGTGCGTCTGCACCATCTTTGCCCAAGAACTCATAGCCCGTCCATTCAAGCTCGGCAGCGGCGATTCGATTGGCTTGCCACTTGCGCTGGAAGTCGCCGCTGGTGGAGATGGTGATCAGCAGCGCGGCAGCGACGGACAGCAGGGCCGCCAAGTCCTTCTTCGCGCCCTCGTTCTTGATGATGGTTTCGAGTTTGAGGATGAGCGCCGCGAGGGCGCTGAACGCTGCCGCGGTGAATGTGAACCCCCAATAGACACCGCTCCATCGTGAAGCATTCGCTCGGGTCTCGAGGTAGTTGTCCCAGATGGCGCGCGCCACCAGGGCCTGATCGGAATTCTTACCTTCGATCAGTGGGCGCAGCGCGGCGCCGAGCGCCTCGCCCCGCGGCCACGCGTCACGGTCTTGGAGGAACCACCAGACACCAGCGATCACGGCGGCAGGGAGGAAGACGCAAGCAAGCACCCGGGCCATTGATGAAGAGCCTACTGGATCTTGCATGGTTTTCTCCGTGACGTCCAACGTTGAATTCATCCACGCGCGATGGTGGCGCTGACGCGCTCCTCAAGATCCAGCGGCTTTGATCATCAGGTCACTTCCAGGCGTGAACGATCGCGCGGTAGCCGATGGGCTT
>JBIODO010000359.1:0-4491 GCA_044445225.1 Burkholderiales bacterium | reverse complement strand
CCGGCTGCACACCGATGCGGTGGGGGTGCATGGGGTGTGGGTCAATGGCCGCCAGGTGGCCGACGGTGATGGCATGCGCGACGGCGTGCCGTTGGCCGGCCACTTGATCACCGAGATTGAGCACTGAACCTGTGAGGCCCTTGCGCCACCTGCATTCACCGCCGTGCTCCGCGCTTAACATGCCACGGCAAGCGGCCCGCATGCATGTGGCTGCAACAGGAGACAACATGAACCAGGCAGCGCCTCACAAGGCCCACGCGCGCCACGCCACCTGCGCCATCGCAGTAACCGCCCTGCTTGCTGCCTGCGCGGGCCCCTCGTCCCCATCACCCGCCACCGCCGACACCTGCACCAACCTCAAAGGCCAAACCCTCGGCCAACAGCAAGCCACCGTCACCGACGCCAAGTTCGTGCCCGAGGCCGCCAACGTGCCTGCGCACTGCGCCGTCAACATCACGCTCAACGACTCCGCCCTGCGCATCGAGGCACGGCTGCCCACAACAGGCTGGAACGGCAAGATGGTCGCCCTGGGCGGTGGCGGCTTCAAGGGCTCGGTGTTTCCGCCCACGCTGCCGTTCTTCAGCTCGTCGATCGTGGGCGAGCGCTACGCCACCATCGCCACCAACGGCGGCTACGACTACGCTGCGCGCGATGCCGGCTACTTCAAGGCCGAGTTTGCCTACGACCCGATCAAGTTCGCCGACTACACAAACCTCTCGATCCATCGCGCGCTGCCGTTGGGCAAAGAGCTGGTCGGCCGCTTCTACGGCACGCCGGCCAAGAAGAACTACTTCGAGGGCTGCTCGGCCGGTGGCCACGAGGCGATGATGCTGTCGCAGCGCTTTCCAAGTGACTTTGACGGCATCGTGGCGCGCGCGCCGGCCGGCAACTTCATGGGCCTGTTCCTGCAGTTCAACCACGTGGCCAAGGCCAGCCGCGCGCCGGGCGGCACGCTCAACACCGCCAAGCAGCAGTTGCTCGGCAAGGCTGTGCTGCAGCAGTGCGATGCGATGGACGGCCTGGCCGACGGCATCGTCTCCAAGCCCGCGGCGTGCAACTTCGACCCCGCCACCTTGCGCTGCGCCGGCGGCGCCGACGCGGGCGACCAGTGCTTGAGCGACGCGCAGATCCGCACCGTGCGCGCCGCGGCCACGGGCCTTCGCACCAGCGACGGCGCGTGGTCGCACCCTGGCTCCAACTGGGGCGGCGAAGACAACGCCACCAAAGGCTGGGGCGAATACCTGTGGC
Organism: Burkholderiales bacterium; assembly: GCA_044445225.1. Classification (GTDB taxonomy): domain Bacteria; phylum Pseudomonadota; class Gammaproteobacteria; order Burkholderiales; family Burkholderiaceae_C; genus JAEUPI01. Next base: position 3,243 of record JBIODO010000359.1, on the reverse strand, counting down.
CGCTGGCGCCGGCGCCGTTCAACGGCCAGCCGCTCGCGGCGCTGTTCTCCGACGGCTTCGTGCGCTCGTTCGTCACGCGTGACCCGAACTACGACACCACGAAGTTCAACCCCGACGAGTGGTACGCCGCGCTCAACATCGTGGGCACCACCTTCAACGCCTTCAACCCCGACCTCTCGGCGCTGAAAGCGCGCGGCGTGAAGCTGATCCTGTGGAACGGCCAGCAAGACACCGCCGTGAGCCCGAAAGACACCGCGCGCTACTACGACGCCGTGGTGCAGAAGATGGGCCAGAGCGCCGCCGACGAGACGGTGGAGCTCTTTCTCGCACCGGGCGTGGGCCACTGCTTCGGCGGCCCCGGGCCCGACCGCGTGGACCTGATGAAGGCGCTGGTGGCGTGGTCTGAGCAGGGCACGCCGCCCTCGCGTCAGGGCATGGTGCTCACGCAGCTCGACAGCGCCGGCAAGCCCGTGGCCACGCGGCCGCTGTGCAAGCACCCGGCCTACCCGCGCTACAACGGCAGCGGGGATCCGAAGGCGGCGTCGAGCTTTAGCTGCAGCACGAACTGAAGGCGCGCGGTCTTGCCCTTGCCGTCCGCTGGTCCCAACCGTCGTGGAAGGGCGACCGTGCACCGAGGGGATCGCGGTTTGTACCGGTAGTACCGGTGCCTGGCGCTGCCTAGAATTTTCCGAAGCGTTTCGGCTCCCGACAGAGCAACCCTCGGCGCGGGCCATCGAGACTCCAGCCAACCCACCAGGAGGTGACAGCGATGATCGAACTCAAGCATGCGGCAAGGTGCTGTGCGCTGGCCGGCGCGCTGATCGCAGGCACCGCCACGGCCGCGCCTGTTGTCCTGCGCGCTTCGCACCAGTTTCCTGGCGGCAAGGGCGACGTTCGCGACGACATGGTGCAGATGATCGCGCGCGACGCGAAGGCGGCGAACGTCGGGCTCGATGTGCAGGTTTACCCGGGCGCATCGCTGTTCAAACCCAACCAGCAGTGGAACGCGATCGTCGAGGGCCAGCTCGACATCACGCTGTTTCCGCTCGACTACGCGAGCGGCAAGGTGCCTGTCTTCAGCGCCACGCTGATGCCGGGGCTGATCCGCAGTCAGGAGCGCGCCAAGCGAATCAACGATTCGCAGTTCATGAAAGACATCCACGCCGAGATCGAGAAGCACGGCGTCATCGTGCTGTCGGACGCGTGGTTCGCGGGCGGCATGGCGTCCAAGAGCGGCTGCATCTCGAACCCGGCCGACCTGCAGGGCATGAAGTTCCGCGCCGCCGGCCCCACCTTTGCCGGCATGTGGGAGGCCGCGGGCGCCAGCATCGTGAGCCCGCCAAGCAACGAAATCTACAACGCCTTCCAGACCGGCGTGGTCACTGGCACCGACACCAGTCTCGGCACGTTTGCATCGATGCGCCTGTACGAAGTCACCAGCTGCCTCACCGCGCCGGGCAACAACGCGCTGTGGTTCATGTACGAGCCGCTGCTGATGTCCAAGAAGTCGTTCGACCGCCTGGACAAGCCGCAGCAAGACGCGCTGATCGCCGCCGGCAAGAAGGCGCAGGCGTACTACGAGAACAAGGCCGACGCGGTCAACGCCGAGGCGATCAAGGCCTTCGAGGACCACAAGGTGAAGGTCACCACGCTCACCGATGCACAGTACAACGCGTGGCTGGAAATCGCCAAGAAGAGTTCGTACGCCAAGTTCGCCGCGGACGTGCCGAACGGCCAGAAGTTGATCGACGAAGCGCTCTCGGTCAAGTAGGCGCGGCGGTCCGGGGAATCCACGCGCGATGCCCACCGACCGCCCTTCCGGATTCGCCGACCGCTACGTGAACGTGGTGCAGTGGCTGTCGCGCGTGTCCGGCGCGGCGGCCGCTGCGCTCATCGCGCTCGGCGTGCTGGTGATCTGCGACATGGTCGTCGAGCGCTATCTGCTCGGCCGCACCACCATCTGGCAGATCGACGTGGTCACCTACAGCATCGTGGCCGCCGCATTCATCGGCAGCCCGTACGTTCTGCTCACGCGCGGTCACGTCAACGTCGACGTGCTGCCGCTGAACGTCGGGCCGCGCGCGCGCTGGTGGCTGGCCATCGTCACGGCGCTGCTGGCGCTTTGCTTCTGCGCGGTGCTGTTCGTTCTGTGCACGCTCTACTGGCACCAGGCGTGGGCCGCCAACTGGCGCTCCGACACCGTGTGGCGCGCGCGCCTGTGGATTCCCTATGCGGCGATGCCGGTCGGGCTCGGGCTGCTGGTGCTGCAGTACGTGGCCGAGCTGATCGGCCTGGCCACCGGCAAGACGCTGCCCTTCGGCATCGACAACCACGAAGGATGGGAATGAGCGCGACCACCCAGGGCGCCATCGTGCTCGTCACGACGCTGCTCTTCCTGCTGTCGGGCATTCCGGTCGCCTTCGGGCTGGGCGCCATCTCGATCGTGTTCCTGGTGATCTTCCAGGGGTTCGACGCGCTGCACGTGGTCGCCGAAACCCTTTACGGCGGCCTCGACGAATTCACGCTGGTCTCGATCCCGATGTTCGTGATGATGGGTTCGGCCATCGGCTCCTCGCCGGCCGGCAAGGATCTCTACGAGGCGCTCGACCGCTGGCTGTACCGGCTGCCGGGCGGCCTGGTCATCTCGAACATCGGCGCCTGCGCGCTGTTCGCAGCGCTCACCGGCTCGTCGCCCGCCTGCTGCGCGGCGATCGGCAAGATGGGCATCCCCGAGATGCAGCGCCGCGGCTACTCCGACGAGATCGCCACCGGGTCGATCTGCGCCGGCGGCACGCTCGGCATCCTGATTCCGCCGTCGATCACCTTCATCCTCTACGGCATCGCCACCGAGACGTCGATCGGCCGCCTCTTCATCGCCGGCATCGTGCCGGGGGTCATGCTGACCCTGCTCTTCATGGCGTGGACGCTGTTCGCGGTCTGGCGCAAGGGCATGCACGTGCACGCACCGGATTTCCGCTTCACCTGGAGGCAGAAGTTCGAGGCGCTGCCGAAGATCGCGCCGTTCCTGGCGATCATCGTCGGCGTGATGGTCGTGCTGTACGGCGGCATCGCCACGCCGTCGGAGGCCGCCGGCGTGGGCGCCGCGCTGTGCGTGGTGCTCGCAGTCGTCGTCTACCGCATGTGGAGGGCGCGCGACTGGTGGCTGATCCTGCGCGAGACGATGCGCGAGTCGGTGATGATCCTGATGATCATCGCGGCCTCGGTGCTGTTCGGCTACATGCT
>JBIODO010000358.1:0-4492 GCA_044445225.1 Burkholderiales bacterium | reverse complement strand
GTGCTCGGGCAGTTAGGGGCGCAGCACCGCAGGGATGTCGTGCCAGTCCTCGAAGCTCACTCGCGCCGGGCTGATCGGCTCGGGGCCAACCGCCGCCTGCAGTGCCACGCCCTGACTTCCGAACAGCGTCTGCAGGAACTTGATCGCGTTGCCCGGGTTGGGCGCGCTCTTCAGGATCGTCAGCCCCCACTCGACGCGCGAGCCCCACCCAGCGTGCGGCGGCCGGCATGCGAACGATGAGCATGTGATTGGCCTTGGATTGGGTTTGGACGCGGCTGGGCAGATCGAAGCCAGGCCGCGACGAAGGCCAATGTAGCGAGTGCATCTTCCGTGCGCGATATGTCGCGCCGTGCCTATCGCGCCGGCGCCAGCGGGTCGGCGGCGTTATTCGCCGCTGCGGCTTGCGTTGGCCGGCAGCTCGCGCTGCCAATCTCCGCCAAGCGCCTTGACGAGGAACACCGAGGTCAGCATGCGCTGGCCGTCGAGTTGCGCGACCTGGCGCGCATTGTTCAGCAACGCCTGCTGCGCGGTAATGACGTCGAGGTAGCCCGATGCGCCGCCTTCGTAGCGCGCGGTAGCCATCTCGAGCACGCGGCGCGCGGTGGCCACCGCGGTGCGCGCCTGCGCGGACGCGCGCTCGAGCGCGGCCAGGCCGGTGATGCCGTCTTCGGCTTCCTGCATCGCCCCCAGCACCACGCGCCGATAGTTGGCGATCGCGGCGGCGTGCCCCGCGCGCGAGAATTCGACGCCGGCCTTCAGGCGCCCGTTGTCGAACAGCACCTGAGTCGCCGACACGCCCAGCGACCACAACACACTCGACGCGTCCAACAAGGTCGACAGCGAGCGGCTCTCGACGCCGTACAAGGTGGGACTGAGGGTCACGCTCGGATAGAACGCCGCCGTGGCAACGCCGATCTGCGCGTTGGCTGCCGCCATCGCACGCTCGGCCGACGCGATGTCGGGCCGCCGCTCCAGCACATCGGAGGGCACGCCCAGCGGCACCGCGGGCGGCATGAGTTCGCGCGGGTCGGGCGCCAGCGTGAAAGTCGGCGCGGCCACGCCCACCAGCGTGGCGATCGCGTGCTCGAACTGGTCGCGCTGGCGCTTGAGCAAGTCGACCTGCACCAGCGTGGTATCGAGCAGGGCCTGCTGCTGCGCCACGTCGAGCCCGGTGGCGGCGCCGAGGTCGTAGCGCGCCTGCACCAGCTCGAGCGCGCGGCCGAGCAGCGCGATCGCCCGGTCGAGCACGTCGAGCTCGATGTCGAGCGCGCGCAGGTTGTAGTAGCTGGTGGCCAGGTCGGTGGTCAGCAGCAGGCGCGTGTTTTCGAGGTCGGCCGCCGACTGCTCGAGCGACGCGCCGGCGCCTTCGATCGACCGCTTGAGGCGGCCCGCGAGATCGAACTCGTAGCTGACCGACATTGCCAGCACGAGGTCGTTTTGCACCGTCGAGAAATTCGGCGACGTATAGCTCGACAGCGGCCGGTTGGCCGAGGTCTGCAGCCGCGCGGCGCGCGCACCCAGGCCCAGTTGCGGCAGCACCGCCGCCGCGGTGGCCGCCAGCACGGCGCGCGATTGCGCCAGGCGCGCCTCGGCGAGCGCGAGGCTGGGGCTGTTGGCCAGCGCCTGCTCGGCCAGCGCGTCGAGTTGCGCGTCGCCGAAGCGCTGCCACCACGGCCCTTTGGGCGCCGCATCGTCGGGCCGGCTTTCGCGCCACGGCGCATCGACTTTCCACGTCACCGGCAGTTCGAGTTCGGGCTTGCGGTAGTCGGGGCCGGCCACGCAGGCCGCCAGCAGCGCGGCTGCCGCACACGCCGCCGATGCACGCACCCTGCGCGAGCGCGACACGCTCACAAACGGTCCTTGCCAGACGCGTCTTTGCTGGCCGGCGACGAGGCCGCCGCCGCGCTCGGCGCCACCGCGACGCTCTGGCCATCGGCCAGCCAGTCCGGCGGGTTCAGCACCACACGGTCGGACTCGACGACGCCGTCGAGCACCTCGAAGTTCTCGCCGAAGTTGCGGCCCACGCCCACCTTGCGCAGAGCCACCTTGCCCTGCGCATCGACCACCGCCACCAGCGTGCCCTCGCCACGGAACAGCAGCGTGTTGGTGGGCATCGTCAGCGCGCCGCTCGACGCCAGCGGCAGCGCCACCTGCACGTAGGCGCCGGGCAGCAGCCGGCCGTCGCGGTTGGGCAACGCGATCTCGACCTGCATCGTGCGCGTGCCGGCGTCGATCGACGCCGCGGTGCGCGCCACCACGCCTTGGAAAGTCTGGCCACGCAGCTCGGCCTGCGTGACGACCACCGGCTGCCCGGGCTTCACGAGCTGTGCATAGGTCTGCGGTACGTTGACGTAGACGCGCAGCGGGTCGGTCTGCGCCAGCAGGAACAGTGTGCGCGAGCCGTTGCCGTCGATCAGGTCGCCGACGTCGACGTTGCGCCGCGTGATGACGCCGGCAAATGGCGCCACCACGCGCTTGAAGCCCTCGAGCTGGCGCAGCCGCTGCACATTGGCCTCGGCGGCCGCCAGGTTGGCCTGCGATTGCGCCACCGCACTGCGGCGCTCCTCGAGCTCCTGCTGCGACACCACGTCTTTCTTGCGCAGGCCCTCCCAGCGATCGACGGTGCTCTTGCTGAGCGCCAGGCTCGCGGCAGCCTGGTCGCGCGCGGCGCTGGCCTGGCTCAACTGCTGGTCGATCTCGGGGGTCTCGATCTCGGCCAGCAATTCGCCGCGCTCGACCCTGCTGCCGATGTCCTTGGTCCAGCGCTTGAGGTAGCCGCTGGCGCGCGCGGCGATCGGCGCCTGCACGTTGCCTTGCAGCGTGCCGGGCAGCGACAGCCTGTCGCCGCCGCCGCGCTGCGGTTGCGTGGTGCGCACGTACGGCTTGGCATTCTCGGCGGCGCTGGCCTCGATCGTGCGTGCGTTGGACATGCGGCTGACCATCGTGCGCGCGGCGCCGACCGCCAGCAGCGCGAGCACGATCACCGCCGCGATCCGGGTGCGCCGCATGGCGCGGCGGCGTTGCTCGGAGTCGCCCGGATCGCCGCCATCGGCGTGCGGTGCTGCGGGTCGTGGCGCGGTCATCGCTTCAGGTCTCCTGCGGGTGGGCCGTCAATCGGGTGGCCCCTCGTGCCGCATGGCGTCGTGCCAGGCGCTCGTGCAGCGAGGCGAACACCACCGGCACGAACAGCAGCGTCGACACGGTGGCGAACAGCAGGCCGCCGATCACGGCGCGGCCGAGCGGCGCGTTCTGCTCGGCGCCTTCGCCGATGCCCAGTGCCATCGGGATCATGCCGATGATCATGGCCAGTGCCGTCATCAGCACCGGCCGGATGCGGGTGGCTCCGGCGTCGAGCGCGGCCGTCAGCGGCGCGGCGCCTTCGCCAAGGCGCTGGCGCGCGAACGAGATCAGCAAGATGCTGTTGGCGGTGGCCACCCCCATCGTCATGATGGCGCCGGTGAGCGCCGGCACGCTGAGCGTGGTGCCGGTGATGAACAGCGTCCACGCGATGCCGGCCAGCGCGGCGGGCAGCGCCGCGATGATGATCAGCGCGTCGAGCCAGGACTGGAAGTTGACGACGATCAGCAGGTACACCAGCACGATCGCCATCGCCAGCCCGACCCCGAGGCCGACGAACGACGCCTGCATCGTCTCGACCTGGCCGCGCATCACCACCTGGCTGCCGCGCGGCATTTTGGGCTTCATCTGCTCGACCAGCGCCTCGACCTTGCCCGCCACGCTGGCCAGGTCGGTGCCTTGCACGCTGACGTAGACATCGATCGCCGGCAGGATGTTGTAGCGCGTGACCACCGCGGTCTGCGACGAGGTGCTGGCCTCGACCAGGTTGCCGAGCAGTTGCGTGCTGCCGCTGCCGGCGGTGGGCGCTGCGGCACCGGTGCCCACCGGCATGTTGAGCAGCGCGTCGAGCGAATCGACGTTGTACTGCGGCGTCTGCACCGCGATGTTGTAGACCACGCCGTTCTGTGGATTCAGCCAGAACGCGGGCGCCGTCTGCGAACTGCCCGACAGCGATATCAGCACGTTCTGGCCGACGTTGGCGGCGCTGAGGCCGACTTGCTGCAAGCGCGTGCGATCCATCTGCAGGTTCACGGCCGGTGCGTTGAGCCGCTGGTGTACGTGCGCGTCCACCGCGCCGGGTATCTGCCGGATCGCCCGCGTCAACTCACCGGCCAGCGCCGCGTTGGCCGCGACGTTGTTGCCGGTGAACTGCACGTCGATCGCCGCCGGCAGGCCGAAATTCAGGATCTGCGTGACGATGTCGGCCGGCTGGAAGAAGAACTCGATGCCCGGAAAGCGCTTGGGCAATTCGCTGCGCAGTGTGGTGATGTGGTGCACCGTCGGCGCATGGCCCTCGCGCAGCGACAACAGGATCTCGCCGTCGAGCGTGCCGAAGGTGCCGGCGTTGCTGTAGCTCAGGTTGATGCCGCTGTTGGGCACGCCCAGGTTGTCGAGCACGGTTTCGAGCTGGTCT
>JBIODO010000357.1:0-4511 GCA_044445225.1 Burkholderiales bacterium | reverse complement strand
GGGCAGGACTTCGCGCCGCTGGCCGAGCCGGTGGCGCGGCATGCGCGCGCAGTGGCGCTGATCGGCCGCGACGCCGATGCGATCGAGCAGGCGCTGCGCAGCACCGGCGTGCCGATGCAACGCCATGCCGACCTGCCGCAGGCCGTGCGCTGGTGCTTCGAGCAGGCGCGGCCAGGCGACGCGGTGTTGCTGAGCCCGGCGTGCGCGAGCCTGGACATGTTTCGCAACTACGGCCATCGCGCCGCGGTGTTCGTGCACGCGGTGCACGAGCTCGCGGCCGAACACGGCGAGGTGCAAACTTGAAACTCGCGTTGCAGCACTTCGGCCTGCGCGCGATGCTCGCGCGCTGGCGCGCCACGCCGCGGCAGCGCGAGCTGCCGGTGCGCAGCGGCCTGGAGCGCGTGACGGCGGCACCCACGCACATCGCCGGCTTCGACCAGACGCTGGTGCTGCTGGTGGTGGCCCTGCTTGCGTTCGGCCTGGTGATGGTCTATTCGGCCAGCGTGGCACTGCCCGACAACCCGAAGGGCGCTCGCCTGAGCGAACTGCACTTCCTGGTGCGCCACTCGCTGTCGATCGTCATCGGCATCGTCGCCGCGTTGCTCGCGCTGCAGGTGCCGATCGCGCTGTGGGAGAAATGGGCGCCGTGGCTGTTCGTCGGTGCGCTGCTGCTGCTGGCGATCGTGCTGCTGCCGTTCGTCAGTCACGCCAAGAACGGCGCGCGGCGTTGGATTCCGCTCGGGCTGCTGAACTTCCAGCCCAGCGAACTCGCCAAGCTCGTGATCGCCATGTACGCCGCCAGCTACATGGTGCGCAAGATGGACGTGAAAGAGCACTTCTTCAAAGCGGTGTGGCCGATGGCGGTGGCGCTGGCGGTGGTGGGGTTGCTGCTGCTGGCCGAGCCCGACATGGGCGCGTTCGTCGTGATCGCGGTGATCGCGGTGGGCATCTTGTTCCTGGGCGGCGTCAACGGCCGCATGTTCGTGCTGATCTGCGCGGTGTTGATTGCCGCGTTCGTCGCGATGATCGCCTTCAGCGACTGGCGCGCCGAGCGCATCTGGGCCTGGCTCGACCCGTGGAACGAGAAGTACTCGCGCGGCAAGGCCTACCAGTTGACGCACTCGTTGATCGCCTTTGGCCGCGGCGGCCTGTTCGGCGAGGGGCTGGGCGGCAGCGTCGAGAAGCTCAACTATCTGCCGGAGGCGCACACCGACTTCCTGCTCGCGGTGATCGGCGAAGAATTGGGATTCGTCGCCGTGGCCACCGTGATCGTGGCGTTCTTCTGGATCACGCGCCGCATCTTCGTCATCGGCCGCCAGGCGATCGTGCTCGACCGCGTGTTCGCGGGTCTCATGTGCCAGGGCATCGGCATCTGGATCGGCGGCCAGGCCTTCATCAGCATCGGCGTCAACCTCGGCGCGCTGCCGACCAAGGGCTTGACGACGCCGTTGCTGAGTTTCGGCGGCTCGGCGTTGCTGATGAATCTGATCGCGCTGGCGATCGTGGTGAGAGTGGATTCGGAGAGCAGGCAGCTGATGCGCGGAGGTCGGGCGTGACGACCAGACACCTCGTCGTCATGGCGGCGGGCACCGGGGGCCACGTGTTCCCCGGGATCGCGGTTGCGCGCGAGGTGCAGCGCCGCGGCTGGAGCGTCAGCTGGCTCGGCACCCAGAGCGGCATCGAAAACCGGCTGGTGCCGCCGACGGGCATTGCGTTGGATGCGATCGCCTTTGCGGGTCTGCGCGGCAAGGGCGTGCTCGGTGCCCTGACCGGCGGGCTGCGTCTGCTGAAGGCGTTCTGGGACTGTTTTGGCATCCTGCGCGCGCGCGGCGCCACTGCCGTGCTCGGCATGGGCGGCTACGTGTGCTTCCCCGGCGGTCTGATGGCGTCGCTGATCGGCAAGCCGCTGGTGCTGGTGAATGCCGACGCGTCGCTGCTGCTATCGACACGCGTGCTGCTGCCGGTGGCCGACGCGGTGGCATTCGGCTTCGACGGGCCGGCGGTGGCCAAGACGCGGCATGCCATCGTCACCGGCAACCCAGTGCGTGCCGAGATCGAGTCGTTGCCCGCGCCCGACGAACGTTTTCGAAACCGCAGCGGCCCGCTGTCGCTGCTGGTGGTGGGTGGCAGCCTCGGCGCCAAAGTGCTCAACGACACGGTGCCCGCGGCGCTGGCGCGTATTCCGGTCGATCGCCGCCCGCTGGTCGTGCATCAGTGCGGCCTCGCGCACGAAGACGCCGTGCGCTCGGCATACGGCACGTTGGGCGTGAAGGCGCAAGTCGTCCCGTTCATCGACGACATGCCGGCGCGGCTGGCGACCTGCGACGTGATCGTCTGCCGCGCCGGTGCCATCACCGTCAGCGAGCTGTGCGCCGCCGGCGTCGCCAGCGTGCTGGTGCCGCTGGTCGTCAGCACCACCGCACACCAGCGCGACAACGCGCTGTACATGGCCGAGCGCGGTGCCGCGCGTCATTTGCCACAGGCCGACCTGAATGCCGAAACGCTGGCGAGCCTGCTCGCGAGCCTGGAGCGCGACGCGCTGCGCACGATGGCCGAGCGGGCGCGCACGCTCGGCAAGCCGCGGGCCGCCGCGCGTGTGGCCGACGTGATCGAACGATTGGTGGCCGCATGAAACACGCGGTCAAGCACATTCACTTCATCGGCGTGGGCGGCGCCGGTATGAGCGGCATCGCCGAGATCCTGCACAACCTCGGCTACACGGTGTCGGGCTCCGATCAGACGGCCAGCGCGACGACCAGCCGCCTGCGCGAACTCGGGGTGCGCGTGTTCATCGGCCACGAGGCGCCGCAGATCGCCGGCGCCGAGGCGGTGGTGACCTCCACTGCGGTGAAGGACGACAACCCCGAGGTGCTGGCCGCACGCGCGGCGCGCATCCCGGTGGTGCCGCGTGCGGTGATGCTGGCCGAGCTGATGCGTCTGAAGCAGGGCATCGCGATCGCCGGCACGCACGGCAAGACCACCACCACCTCGCTGGTGACCAGCGTGCTGGCCGAAGCGGGCGTGGACCCGACGTTCGTGATCGGCGGGCGGCTGAACAGCGCCGGCACGCACTCGCGCCTCGGCGTGGGCGACTACATCGTGGTCGAGGCCGACGAGAGCGATGCGTCGTTTCTCAACCTGAACCCGGTCTTGAGCGTGGTCACCAACATCGACGCCGACCACATGGAGACCTACGGCCACGATATGAGCCGGCTGCGCCAGGCGTTCGTCGAGTTCCTGCACCGCATGCCGTTCTACGGTGCCGCGATCGTCTGCGGCGACGACGCCGGCGTGCAGTCGATCGCCGATGCGATCTCGCGCCCGGTGATCCGTTACGGGCTCGGCAAGGACATGCACGTGCGGGCGACCGAGGTGATCGCGCTGCCGGGTGGCCGCATGCACTTTCGCTGCGAGCGCCGCAACGGCGCGGCGATGCCGGCGCTCGACATCAGGCTCAACCTGGCGGGTGTGCACAACGTGCGCAACGCGCTGGCGGCGATCGCGGTGGCCACCGAGCTGGAGCTGCCCGACGCGCCGGTGGTCAAGGCGCTGGCGCAGTTCTCCGGCGTGGGCCGGCGCTTCCAACGTTATGGCGAGCTGCCGGCCCGCGACGGCGGCCGCTTCACGCTGATCGACGACTACGGCCATCACCCGGTGGAAATGGCCGCCGTGCTCGAGGCCGCGCGCGGTGCCTTTCCAGGCCAGCGCGTCGTGCTGGCGTTCCAGCCGCACCGCTACAGCCGCACGCGCGATTGCTTCGAAGACTTCGTCAAGGTGCTCGGGCAGGCCGACGCGGTGTTGCTGACCGAGGTGTACGCCGCCGGCGAAGCGCCGATCGTCGCCGCCGACGGCCGCTCGCTGGCGCGCGCGCTGCGCGTGGCGGGCCGTGTCGACCCGCTGTTCGTCGACGACGTGGCCGGGCTCGCGCAGGCGATCACCGAGCAGGCGCGCGACGGCGACGTGGTGATCGCGATGGGCGCCGGGTCCATCGGCACGGTGGCGGCACAGCTCGTCGAGCGTCTGGGCACGGGGGCGGCCACATGACTCGCCGCAGCTCTGCCGTGAAGCACAAGCAGGCCGTGCCGATCGACGCTCGCGCGCTCGGCAAGACCGCGGTGCTGATGGGCGGCACGTCGGCCGAACGCGAGATCTCGCTGCTGTCGGGCGGCGGCGTGCTGGCCGCGCTGCGTTCGAGCGGTGTCGATGCGCACGCCTTCGATCCGCGCGAGCGTGATCTCGTCGAGCTCAAGCGCGACGCCTTCGCGCGCTGCTTCGTCGCGCTGCACGGCCGCCACGGCGAAGACGGCACTGTGCAGGGTGCGCTCGAATTGCTCGGAATCCCGTACACCGGCTCGGGCGTCATGGCCTCGGCGATTGCGCTCGACAAGGTGCTGACCAAGCGCGTGTGGCTGGCCGAAGGCTTGCCCACGCCGCGCTGGCAGCGCCTGGATGCCGAGGAGCAAACGCTGGCCCGCGTGCGCACGGTGCCCGATGACCTCGGGCTGCCGTTG
>JBIODO010000356.1:0-4514 GCA_044445225.1 Burkholderiales bacterium | reverse complement strand
GCGCACCTGCTCGTCGAACTGCGCATCGGTCCAGCCTTTGCGCGCGGTGTAGAACACCCGCGCATGGTCGAGGTCGCGCCACTGGCGCTGGCCCGGCGTGTGGTCCATCAACGAGATCAGCGCCAGCCGGCGGTGCCGCGAGAACGGCGCAAACAACTCGCGCGCGTTGGGCGACGGCAGTTCGCAGCGCACGTGGATCAAATGATCGGCACGCAGCGCGTCGCCCTCTTCCAGCGCATCGAGCGCATCGAGCAATGCGCTCTGATCGTGCGCGCGGAAGCCCTCGGCATACGGGTCGCCGACCCCGATGGCGTCGAACACAGTGGTGATGCCGGCGGCCGCCATCTCGGCGTCGTGCGCCTGCACCGCACCGGCCATCGGAAACGTCACCCGCGGCCGCGGCGTCACGTGGCGCTCGAGGTTGTCGGTGTGCAGCTCCACCAGGCCGGGCAGCAGCCAGTCGCCAGCGAGATCGTGCGCACTGGATAGCCGCGACGGCTGGCTGTCGACGGCCGCGATGATGCCCTCGCGCACGCACACCGTGCCGCGCGGCAGCATGCCGTCTGCCAGCACGACGCGAGCGTTGCTGAACACGCGTTCACTGGCCATTCATCGGCTCCCAGCTGATGCAGCGCGTGGCCACCGCGTCGCGCACCTCTTCATCGTGAAAGATACCGACCACCGCGCACCCGCGCGTCAGCGCCTCGCGAATCAGCGCCACCACGACGCGGCGGTTGTCGGTGTCGAGCGACGCGGTCGGTTCGTCGAGCAGCAGCAGCCGCGCCGGCTCGACGAAGCCACGCGCCACGTTGATGCGCTGCTGCTCGCCGCCCGAGAAGGTGGCCGGCGGTAGCGACCACAGCGCCGGCGGCACGTTCAATCGGTGCAGCAGCTCGGCTGCCCGCTCGCGCGCGTGCTCGAGCGCGGCGTGCAACGCGTCGTCGTCATGCTCGTCGGCCAGCGACGGGTCGGCATCGAGCACGCGTTCGGCCACCACATCGAGCGCCGGCACGCGCGGTACCACGCGCAGGAACTGGCTCGCGTAGGCGATGTCGCGGCGCCGCAGTGCCAGCCAGTGCTGCGGCGTGGCGCGCGCCAGATCGATCGCGCCGCCGTCGCCGCGCAGCAGCATCTCGCCGCCATCGGGCTCGTAGCTGCCGTACAGGCACTTGATCAACGTGGACTTGCCGTGGCCAGATGCGCCGAGCAGCGCAACGCACTCGCCGCGCCCCACCGTGAACGAGAGCTCATCCAGCACCGGCAACTCGGCGCCGCCGCGCAGGTGCAGCGTGAAGCGCTTGCTGAGGCCTCGCACATCGAGCACGGTGTCGCTGTTCATGGCTTCGGGCCGCAAGGAGCTCGTCACGCCAGCACCGACGACACCAGCAACTGCGTGTAGGGGTGGCGCGGATCGTCGAACACACGGTCCGTGAGGCCGTGCTCGACCACCCGGCCGGCGCGCATCACCAGCGTGCGTGCGGCCAGCAGGCGTGCCACGCCGAGGTCGTGTGTCACCACCAAGGCGGCCAGGCGCATGCGGCGCGTCAGGGCACGCACTAGATCGAGCAGGCGCGCCTGCACCGAGACGTCCAGGCCCGAGGTGGGCTCGTCCATCAACAACAGGCGCGGCTCGGTGACCAGGTTGCGCGCGATCTGCACCCGCTGGCGCATGCCGCCTGAAAATGTGCGCGGCGCGTCGTCGATGCGCTGCAGGTCGAGCTCGACGCGTTGCATCCAGCCGCGGGCGCTGCGCCGCAGGTCGCCGTAGTGGCGGCAGCCCTGGCCCATCAGCCGCTCGATGATGTTGGCGCCGGCGCTGACGTCCAGCCGCAGCGCGTCGGCGCTCGACTGTTCGACGAAGCCCCACTCGGTGCGCGCGAGTTCGCGGCGCCGCCGCTCGGGAACCGCATGCACGTCGATCCAGCCACCGTCGCTGCGAAACAGCACCTGCCCCTCGAGCGGCCGCAGGCGCCCGGCGATCAGGTTGAGCAGCGTGCTCTTGCCCGAGCCCGACTCGCCGACCACGGCCATCACCTCGCCCGGATGGAGCTCGAAGCTGGCGTCGTGCAAGGCCCACGCGTCGCGCGCTGCGCTCGGGAAGCGGTGGCTCAGTTGCAACACGCGCAACAGCGGCTCCTCGGTCATTGCGCAGGACTTTCGCGCTGCTCGCGGCACCAGTCGGTGTCGGAGCAAGTCCAGCGTGTGCTGCCGTCGTCCTGCGGCGTCTCGTCGAGGTAGCTGACGGTGCAGCCGCATACCGCGCACGCGTGTCCCTGCACCGGTGCTTCGAACGGGTGGTCCTCGAAGTCCAGACTCGCCACGTCAGTGAACGGCGGAATCGCGTAGATGCGCTTCTCGCGCCCGGCGCCGAACAATTGCAAGGCCGGGCAGCGGTGCATCTTCGGGTTGTCGAAGGCCGGGATCGGCGAGGGCGACATCACGTAGCGGCCATCGACCCGCACCGGATAGTCATACGCCGTTTCGACGCGGCCCCAGCGCGCCAGGTCCTCGTACAGCTTGACGTTCATCAGCCCGTAGTCGCCGTACGCATGCAGTTTCATCGTCTCGGCTCGCCGCGCTTCGAGCCGGTACAGCGGCTCGGGTTGCGGCACCTGGTAGACCAGGATCTGCGATGACTGCAGCAGTGCCTCCGGAATGCGGTGGCGCGTCTGGATCACCGTGGCCTCGCGCGTGCGTGTTGTGGTGGCCACGCCCGCGGTGCGGGCGAAGAACTGGCGGATGTTCACCGCGTTGGTGGTGTCGTCGGCGCCCTGGTCGATCACCTTCAGCACGTCGCTCGCGCCGAGGATCGCCGCGGTCACCTGGATGCCGCCGGTGCCCCAGCCATAGGCCAGCGGCATCTCGCGCGACGCGAACGGCACCTGGTGGCCCGGCAGCGCAACGGCCTTCAGCAGCGCGCGCCGGATCATGCGCTTGGTGCCTTCGTCGAGGTAGGCGAAGTTGTAGCCGGGCAGCATCAGCTTGCCTCCACGTCGAGGCGCAACGCGCGCAGCATTTGCAGCTCGGACTCGAAGGTCACGTAGTGCGGCAGCTTCAGGTGCTGCACGAAGCCTGACGCCTCGACGCTGTCGCCATGCGGCAGCACGAACTCCTGCCATTGCGCCGGCGCGTGCGCCGACTCGCCGAACTCGAAGTGGCGCAGCGCGCGATCGGCCAGCGCCATCGCCATCGCCTTGCGCTCGTTGTGGCCGAGCACCAGCCCGTAGCCGCGCGTGAACTGTGGCGGCGTGCCGGCGTCGCCGACGAACTGGTTGAGCATCTGGCACTCGGTGACCTCGACTTCGCCGATCTCGATCGCAAAGCCGAGCTCGTCGGGCACCACCTCGACCGCCACGTGGCCGAGCCGGATCTCGCCGGCGAACGGATGGCTGTGCGCATAACCCCGTTGCGTCGAGTACGCCATGCCGAGCAGCCAGCCTTCGTCGGCGCGCGCCATCATCTGCAGCCAGCCGCAGCGCGGCATAGGGTACAGCGGTGGCTCGCGCGTGATGTCAGTGGGCTCGGGGTCGCCCTCGGACGGCAGGCAGCGCTCCACCACGCCTTCGCCCATCAGCCGGTTCAATGCGGCAGGCACCGACGTCCCGGGTACCGATGTGGCCGCGCCGGGGTGTTCCGCGATCGTGATGTCATCGCGCGCCGGGTCCAGCTCGAGCAGCCGTTGCGTGTAGTCGAAGCTCGGGCCGAGCAGTTGGCCACCGGGCAGGTCTTTGAAGATCGCCGATACCCGTCGCGCAGCGCGCAGGCGCTCCCAGTCGAGCGGCTCGGCAAAGCCCAGCCGCGGCAGCGTGGTGCGGTAGGCGCGCAGCAGGAACACCGCTTCGATGGCGTCGCCCATCGCCTGGCCGATCGCCACCGCCGCCAGTAGCGGGTCGTACAACGACGCCTCGGCCATCACGCGCGACACCAGCAGACCGAGTTGCTGCTCGATCTGGATGCCTTGCAGCGCCGCCACGCCGGCGTCACCGCGCCGCGCCGCGGCCAGCAACTGACGCGAGGCCTCAATCGCCTGCTCGCCCCCCTTGGCGGCGACGTACATCAGCGCACTTCCTCGAGCCGCGTGCTGCGTGGCAACGCCACGAGCTGCGCCCCGTGCACGAACACCATGTCGACGCCGCGTGGAAACTCGGCCTGCCGTTGCATGCGCCAGCGCCACACCGACGGCTCGAGCGCCGACACCGGCAGGCGTTGAGTCGATGCGATGCCCGGGCCCCTGAGCACCATCGGTGGCGCCGTGGCCGCATCGAAGGCCGGCACCTCGACGATCAGCGTCGCGCCGCGTTGGGGTTCTTCGTCGCTGCCCAGCTCCAGGCCCGCGCACAACGCCACGTCCAGGCGATGGCAGCGCACCACCTCGAAGGCGGCGCGCTCGACGCGATGCACGCCGGTGTGAAAGCGCAGGTAGTGCGCCAGCGCCTCGCTGCCGAGTTCGCCATGCAGGCGCACCGAGGTCTCGCGATCGAGCACCGTGAGCAGCAGCGCCACCAGGCCGGCAT
>JBIODO010000355.1:0-4520 GCA_044445225.1 Burkholderiales bacterium | reverse complement strand
CGTCGCGCCCGCGTGGCGCATCGGGCCCCGATGGCGCGGCGCGGCCGCGGCGCGGGGAGCGCGCGCCCTCGGCACCTGCACCAGGAGACGGGCCGCACCGTCGTGAATCCGTCGCGCCCGTTCATCGAACGGCCGGTGGCCACCGGGCTGCTGATGCTGGCCATCGTGCTGGCCGGCCTGGTGGGCCTGCGCTTGTTGCCGCTGTCGGCGCTGCCGCAGGTGGACTACCCGACGATCCAGGTGCAGACGCTGTACCCCGGCGCCAGCCCCGAGGTGATGAGCCGCGTCGTCACCGCGCCACTCGAACGCCAGTTCGGGCAGATGGCCGGGCTCAGCCGCATGAGCTCGACCAGCGCCTCGGGAGCGTCGATCATCACGCTGCAGTTCGCGCTGACGCTGACGCTCGACGTCGCCGAGCAGGAGGTGCAGGCGGCGATCAACGGCGCCGGCTCGAGCCTGCCGGCCGACCTGCCGGCGCCACCGGTGTACGCCAAGGTCAACCCCGCCGATGCGCCGGTGCTCACGCTGTCGATCACCTCCGACTCGCTGCCGCTCACCGAGGTGCAGAACCTGGTCAACACGCGGCTGGCGCAGAAGATCAGCCAGGTCAGCGGCGTCGGCCTGGTCACGCTGGCGGGCGGCCAGCGGCCGGCGGTGCGCATCCAGGCCGACACGCAGGCGCTGGCCGCCAAGGGCATTGGCATCGATGCGCTGCGCACCGCGATCGCCGCGGCCAACGCCAACAGCGCCAAGGGCAGCTTCGACGGCCCCACGCGCGGCTACAACATCAACGCCAACGACCAACTGCTGGCCGCGGCCGACTACCGCAACCTGATCGTCACCTACAAGAACGACGCGCCGGTGCGGCTGTCGGAAGTGGCGCGTGTGGTCGACAGCGCCGAGAACACGCAACTGGGCGCCTGGGCGGGCAGCGATTGCCCGCCGCAGGCAAACGCCCGCGTCGACGGCGAGGCTTGCCTGCAAGGCGGGCAGCGCAAGCTGACTGCCGCGATCATCGTGAACGTGCAGCGCCAGCCGGGCGCCAACGTCATCCGCACGGTGGACGCGATCAAGGCGCAACTGCCGGCATTGCAGGCGCAGCTGCCGGCCGCGCTGCAGGTGGAAGTGTTGAGCGATCGCACCACCGGCATCCGCGCCTCGGTGTGGCACGTGCAGCTCGAATTGAGCCTGGCGGTGCTGATGGTGGTGCTGGTGATCTTCTTGTTCCTGCACAGCCTGCGCGCGACGCTGATCGCCAGCATCGCGGTGCCGATCTCGCTGATCGGCAGCTGCGGCTTGATGGTCCTGCTCGGCTACAGCCTGAACAACCTGAGCCTGATGGCACTCACGATCGCCACCGGCTTCGTGGTCGACGACGCGATCGTGATGCTGGAGAACATTTCTCGCCATCTCGAGATGGCGAGAAGTGTTCCGGCGCAGGCTCATGCCGGCGCAGCCGGCGTGAAGGACGCGTCAGCGCCCGGCCGCAGCCAGAACATCGTGCTGCAGGCTGCAATCGCAGGGGCCTCGCAGATCGGCTTCACGATCATCTCGCTCACCGTGTCGCTGGTGGCGGTGTTGATTCCGCTGCTGTTCATGGGCGATGTGGTGGGCCGCCTGTTCCGCGAGTTCGCGGTGACGCTGGCGATCACGATCCTGATCTCGGCCGTGGTGTCGCTGACGCTGGTGCCGATGATGTCGGCGCGCTGGCTCGGCGATGCGGCACATCACGGCGGGCGCTTCGGTGCCGCGGTTCAGCGCGGCTTCGATCGCGTGATCACCGGCTACGACCGCTGGCTCGGCGTCGTGCTCAGGCACCAGCCGTTGACGCTGCTGGTCGCACTGGCCACGCTGCTGCTGACGGTGCTGCTGTACCTGGTGATTCCGAAAGGCCTGTTCCCCACCCAGGACACCGGGCAACTGCAGGCGCGCATCGAGGCCGCGCAAGGCGTCTCGTACCCGCGCATGCGCGACCTGCAGCGCGCGGCCGCCGAGGCGATGCTCGCCGACCCGGCGGTGGCCACGCTGGCCTCATTCGTCGGCGTCGATGCGGCCAACAACACCATGCTGCACACCGGCCGCATGCTGGTGAACCTGAGGCCGAAGACCGAGCGCGACGACCAGGCCACCGTGATGCAGCGGCTGCGCGAACGCGTGGGTCGCGTGCCCGGCGTCACGCTGTACCTGCAACCGACGCAAGACCTGACCATCGATGCCGAGACCGGGCCCACCGAATTTCGCGTCGCGCTCGAGGGCTCGGACACCGCCACGGTGACCGATTGGGCGTTGAAGCTCGTGCAACGGCTGCACGATGCGCCGGCCGTGCGCAACCCGATGACCGACGCCGGCGCCACCGGTCAGGCGGCGTTCGTCGACATCGACCGCGACACGGCGTCGCGGCTGGGCATCACGGCCAGTGCGATCGACGATGCGCTGTACAGCGCCTTCGGCCAGCGCATCGTCTCGACGATCTTCACCGAGACCAACCAGTACCGCGTGATCCTCGAGGCGCGCCCGGGGGTGTTGACGACGCCTGCCGAGCTGGGCTCGTTGCGCCTGAAGGCGGGCACCACCAGCACGCCGCTGTCGGCGATTGCCACCGTGCGCGAGCAGCCGGCACCGCTGCAGGTGACGCGCGTCGCACAGTACCCGGCCACCACGATCGGCTTCGACACCGCGCCCGGCGTCGCACTGGGCAAGGCGGTCGACGCGATCCGCCAGGCCGCCAAGGACATCGGGTTGCCCAGCGGCGTGACGATGACCTTTCTGGGCGCGGCTGGCGCCTACGAAAACTCGCTGAGCAGCCAGTTGTGGCTGATCCTCGCCGCGGTGGTGTGCGTCTACATCGTGCTCGGCGTGCTGTACGAGAGCTACATCCACCCGCTGACGATTCTGTCGACGCTGCCGTCGGCCGGCGTGGGCGCGCTGCTGGCGCTGATGATCGGCGGCCACGACCTCGGGGTGATCGGCATCATCGGCATCATCCTGCTGATCGGCATCGTCAAGAAGAACGCGATCATGATGATCGACTTCGCGATCGACGCCGAGCGCCACGAAGGCAAGGCACCGATCGATGCGATCCGGCAGGCCGCACGGATGCGCTTCCGGCCGATCCTGATGACGACGCTGGCCGCGCTGTTCGCCGCGTTGCCGTTGATGTTGGGCTGGGGTGAAGGCGCCGAGCTGCGGCGGCCCCTGGGCCTGGCGATCTTCGGCGGCCTGGTGGTCAGCCAGTTGCTGACGCTGTTCACGACGCCGGTGATCTACCTCGGCTTCGATCGCATGGCGCGCTGGCGCCGGTCGCGGCACACACCCGCGGTGCAAGCGCGATGAATCTGTCGAAGCCCTTCGTCGAGCATCCGGTGGCCACCACGCTGCTGACGATCGGCGTCGCGCTGGCGGGCATCGCGGCGTTCTTCGTGCTGCCGGTGTCGCCGCTGCCGCAGGTGGACTTTCCCACCATCTCGGTCACCGCCACCCTGCCGGGCGCCAGCCCGGAGACGATGGCCTCGAGCGTGGCCACGCCGCTGGAGCGCAGGCTCGGCGTGATCCCCGGCGTCAACGAGATGACGTCGTCGAGCTCGCAGGGTTCGACGCGCATCACGCTGCAGTTCGACCTCAGCCGCAAGATCGACGGCGCCGCGCGCGAAGTGCAGGCCGCCATCAACGCGTCGCGCATCGACCTGCCCGCCACGCTGCGCAACAACCCCACCTATCGCAAGATGAATCCGGCCGACGCGCCGGTGATCATCCTGGCGCTGACGTCCAAGACGCGCACGCCGGGCCAGATCTACGACGCGGTGTCCAACATCGTGAGCCAACGCGTGGCGCAGGTCAGCGGGGTCGGCGACGTCGAGATCGGCGGCGGCTCGCTGCCTGCGGTGCGGGTGGAGCTGCAGCCGCTGGCGATGCAGCGCTACGGCATCAGCAGCGCCGAGGTGCGCGCCGCGCTGCAGGCGGTGAACGCCAGCCGCCCGCAGGGCGTGATCGAGAACGACGAGCGCCGCTTGCAGGTGTACACGCCCAAGCCGGAACGCCGCGCCTCGGAGTTCGCGCGCCTGGTCGTGGCCTGGCGCAATGACGCCGCGGTGCGGCTGCAAGACATCGCCAGCGTCGAGGACAGCGTCGAGAACACGCGCACGCTGGGGCTGTTCAACGGCCAGCCCGCGATCGTCGTGCTGGTGACGCGCCAGCCCGGCGCCAACGTGATCGAAACCGTCGATGCGGTGCGCGCGCTGGTGCCCGAGCTGCAGGCGCAACTGCCGCAGGACATCGAGCTGCGCGTGGCGTCGGACGCCACCAACTCGATCCGCGCGTCGCTGCGCGAGATCGAACTGACGCTGGTGGTCGCCGTGGTGCTGGTGGTGGTCGTGGTGGGCCTGTTTCTCGGCAGCCTGCGCGCGACGTTGGTGCCGGCGGTGGCCACCGTGGTGTCGCTGCTCGGCACCTTCGGTGTGATGTACCTGTTCGGCTACAGCCTGAACAACCTGAGCCTGATGGCGCTGACCGTGGCCACCGGG
>JBIODO010000354.1:0-4527 GCA_044445225.1 Burkholderiales bacterium | reverse complement strand
TCCTTGCACCGGACTCCGGCGACGTGCGCATCGGCGGCGTGTCGATGGCCGGCATCCCGCCCAACCGGCGGCCCGCGAACATGGTGTTCCAGCATCTCGCGCTGTTTCCGATGATGTCGGTCGGCGACAACGTCGCATACGGACTCACGCAGCGTGGCGTGGCGCGGGCCGAGATCACGCGGCGCGTCGGCGACATGCTCGAGCGCGTCAGTCTGGCCGGCGCGCAGGCCAAGCGGGTGGATCAACTCTCCGGCGGCCAGAAGCAGCGCGTGGCCATCGCGCGCAGCCTGGTGCTCGAGCCGACCCTGCTGCTGCTGGACGAGCCGCTGGGCGCGCTCGACCTGAAGCTGCGCGAGCACATGAAGATCGAGCTCAAGCAGTTGCAGGCCGCGTTCGGCACCACCTTCGTCTACATCACGCACGACCAGTCCGAGGCGCTGGTGCTCTCCGACCGCGTGGCGGTGATGAATCGGGGCCGCTTCGAGCAGGTGGGCTCGCCACAGGCGCTGTACTACGAGCCGCACACGCCTTTCGTGGCCGCTTTCGTCGGTGCCAACAACCGCTTTGCCGGCCGCATCACCGAGGCCCGGGCCGACCGTGTGACGCTGACCAGCGACAGCGGCTTCGTCGTGCACGCGCGACGCTCCGGCACGTTGACCGATGGCGATGCGGCCGAGGCGTTCGTGCGTCCCGAAATGGCCAGCCTGGCGCGCGACGAGGCCGAGCTGCCGGCCAACCAGCCGCGCTACCACGGCCGCGTCGAAAGCCTGCTCTTCGATGGCGCGAGTTCGGCCGTGCTGCTGCGCGAAGCCACCAGCCGCACCGAGGTGCGCGTCGCGCTGCCGCAGACCGGGCGCTTCGCCGATCTGCGCGTGGGTGAGCGCGTCGCATTCGGCTTCGATCCGCAGCACGCGGTGTGCTTCGCCGCGCCGCCTGCATGACCGAGCGCGCCGGCGCGCTGCAGGCGCGGCTGTTGCTGTTGCTGCTGCTGGCACCGGCGCTGCTGTGGCTGATCGGCTTGATCGTGCTGCCGCACGTCGAGCTGGCCGTGTTGTCGCTGCGCGCACGCGTTGCACCGCGGGTCTACGAAGTCAGCCTGCGCCAGTACGGCACCTTCTTCGACGAGCCGCTGTACTGGCACACCTTCGTGCGCACCGCCGTGATGTCGATTGTCGCCACGGCGTGCACGCTGCTGCTGGCGTTTCCGATCGCCTGGACCATCGCCAAGCTGGTGCGTGGCCGCCGGCGTGCGTTGCTGTTCATGCTGTGCATGATTCCGTTCTGGGTCAGCGAGACGGTGCGCACGCTGGGCTGGACGATCCTGCTGCGCGAATCGGGCGTGCTGCCGGCGCTGCTGGTGTCGGCCGGCCTGGTGCCGGCGCCGCCCGAGCTGCTGTATCACGACGCGACGATCCTGGTCGGCCTGGTGTACACCTCACTGCTGTTCATGGTCGTGCCGCTGATCGGCGCGCTCGACACGCTGGACGATGCGCTGATCGAGGCCGCCTACAACCTGGGCGGCAGCGGGCCGTCGATCCTGCGGCGCATCGTCATTCCGCACGCCGCGCCTGGCATCGTCGCCGGCTGCATCGTGGTGTTCATGCTCACGCTGGGCAACTACCTCACGCCCACCTTGCTCGGTGGCAAGAACTCGCTGTGGTTCACCGAGCAGATCTACACCCAGTTCATCACTCGCTTCAACTGGGAGCAGGGGGCGGCCTTCGGTTTTCTGCTGCTCGCGCTGTCGACCTTGATCGTGTGGCTCGGGCTGAAACTCACCGGCCAGCGCTTCGGCGACGTGATGAGGCGCACGTGATCGCGTCGCTGCCGCGCCCCGCCTGGCTGCGCACAGCCACCGTGCTGTACGCGCTGGCCTTCTTCGCGTTCCTGTTCCTGCCGCTGGCGGTGGTGGTGGTGTTCGCGTTCAACGATGCACCTTATCCGGCGCCGCCGTGGCGCGGCTTCACGCTCGACTGGTTCACGGCGCACGGCGGCGGCGGACGCGTCGGCTTGTTCGCCGACTCCGCGATGCTGGGCAGTCTGTGGACCAGCGTGATGGTCGCCAGCTGGGTGACGCTGCTGTCGGTGGCCGTCGGCACGGCCAATGCGTTCTTGCTCGAGCGGGCGGTGTTCCGCGGCAAGGCGGCGTTGTCGCTGCTGATGTTGGCACCGCTGGTGATCCCGGGTGTGATCCTTGGCATCTCGATCCTGGCCTTCGCCAGCCGGCTGGCGCAGCTGGCCGACGATGTGTTCGGCCTCGAGCTGGCCTTTCTGCGGCCCGGTCTGCCGCTGGTGGTGCTGGGCCAGTTTTCCTACATCGTCTCGATCGCCACGCTGACCATCGCGGCCCGGCTCAAGCGCTTCGACATCACGCTGGAGGAGGCTGCATTCAACCTGGGCGCCTCGCGCGTCGCCGTGTTCACCACCATCGTTGTGCCATATCTGACCCCGGCCCTGATCGGCGCCGCTGCGATCTCTTTCCTGATGTCGTTCGAGAACTTCAACACCACGCTGATGCTGGTGGGCTCGGACCCGCCCCTGACCGTGATGATGTACGGCCGCATGCGCGAGGGTGCAAGCCCGGTGCTCAACGCGGTGAGCCTGTTCCTGATGCTCGGTTCGGGGTTGCTGGCACTGGCGCTCATGCGACGTGGCGGCGCGGCCACGCGCTGAGTCTCCTGCCCGCAGCGACGGTTTCGTCGCCGCGCCATCGACGCAGGCGGGAAAGCACGCATGGTGAGGGGCCGACCCGTTTCATAAAGTCGGTTGGACTGTCCGATTGTCCGACCGAAATCATGGGCCTCGTCGCCACACTCACCGTGCCCGCCGTGTCGGAAGCGAGCGCTTCGCTCGCCGGTGCATCGGTGCGGTTCCGCTCGCTGGCGCGCCAGCCGGCCTACAGGGCGGTGTCGAGCGCGATGGAGCAGCACATCCTGTCGGGCGAACTCAAGCCGGGTACCGCGTTGCCGTCAGAGCAGGAGTTGGCAACACAGTTTGGCGTCAACCGCTCGACGATCCGCGAATCGATCCGTGTGCTCGAACAGGAGGGCTTGCTCGAGCGCCACCAAGGGCGCCGCCTGTTCGTCGTGTTGCCGGGGCTGTTCGACCTCGCTCCTCGCGCGGTTCGTTCGTTGATCCTGCACCAGGTGACGTTCGAGGAGTTGTGGGAAGTGGCTGTCGTCGTCGAACCCGAGGCGGCCCGCCTGGCGGCGCGACGCGCCGACGAGAGCGACCTGCGCGACCTCGACGACAACCTTGCTGCCACGGCCGAAACGGTGGGTGGCAAGGCCGACGAGTCGCGCATCCGGCGCCACTGGGAGCTCGACGCGGCGTTCCATGCGCTGATTGCGCGTGCGTCGAAGAACCGATCGCTGATGATGTCGCGCGAGTCGTTCAGCCTGCTGTACCGGCCATTGGCCACGCTGCTCCAGCAATCGCTGCCGCAGTCGGCCGCTCGCAACCTGCACGCCCACCGCCAGATCGCAGCGGCTTTGCGGAGCCGCGACGAGCCGCGCGCCCACGAGTGGACGCGCAAGCATCTGGTGGACTTCCGCAAGGGATTTCTGCAAGCTGGCCTGCCGATGGATGCTCCGGCCGACCGCGCTCCCGAGCGTGTGCGGGTGCGCTTACCGCGGAGCAAATCGCGATGAATTCGCCGTTCGGCAAGGGCCCGCTCAGTCAACAGGAGATCGTGTTCGCGATCTTCGTGCTGATGTTTGCCGGCTTCTCGCTGTTTCTGCCGGGCTTTCGCACCGCGTCGAACATGCTCGGCCTGCTGCAGAACGTGGCCATCCTCGGCATCCTGGGCCTGGGCATGGCGATCGTCGTCATCGGCCGCGGCATCGACATCTCGATGGTCGCCGTGTTGGCGGTGCCTGCAGGCCTGGTGCTGCAGATGGTGCAAGACGGTCACTCGCTGCCGATGGCATTCACGGCCGCGCTGGCGCTGGCGCTGGTGTTCGGCCTCGCCAACGGATGGCTGATCGCCTACGCCGAGGTGCCATCGTTGTTCACGACGCTCGCCTCGGGGCTGTTCCTCGCCGGGCTCGGGCAGGTGGCGCTGTTCCGGCTCGACATCGTGCAATGGAGCCCGCAGCTCGACGCCTTTGCCTGGATCGGGCGCGGCACGCTGGCTGGCATTCCGATGCCGGTGATCGTGTTCGGCACCGTCGCGCTGCTGGTGTCGTTCTTCCTGCGCAAGACGCGACTCGGCACCTATGTTTACGCGGTCGGCGACAACCCGTTCGGCGCGCGCACCACCGGCATCCCGACGCGGCCGGTGATCGTGCTGCAGTACGTGTTGGCGGCGCTGATCGGCATGTTCGCCGGCCTGGTGATGGCGGCGTCGGTCAACAGCATGCCCACGCGCATCTACAACTCCACCATGATCTACGACGTGATCCTGGTCGTCGTGCTCGGCGGCATCGGCCTGTCGGGTGGCCGCGGCGGCGTGGCCAACGTGGTGATCGGCACGCTGCTGATCGGCACGCTGCTCAACGGCATGACGATTCTCGACGTCTCGTACTC
>JBIODO010000353.1:0-4532 GCA_044445225.1 Burkholderiales bacterium | reverse complement strand
GCCGTTGCCGCACCTGGATTCGCCGGCCAACCGCGAGCGCGGTGCGATCGATGTCTCGCTCGAAGTCTGGCTGCACACCGAGGCGATGCGTGCCAAGGGGATGCCGCCGCACCGGCTGTCGCAGTCGAACTTCGGCGATGCCTACTGGACGGTGGCGCAACTGCTCGCGCACCACAGCAGCAACGGCTGCAACCTCGGGCCTGGCGATCTGCTGGGTTCGGGCACGCAATCGGGGCCGCTGCCGGGGCAGGGCGGTTCGCTGCTCGAGTTGAGCGGGGGCGGCAAGCAGCCGATCGCGCTGCCTGGAGGCGAGACGCGCAGCTTTCTCGCCGACGGCGACACGGTGATCCTGCGTGCGTTCTGCGAGCGCACGGGCGCGCGGCGCATCGGCTTTGGCGAATGCGCGGGCACGGTGTTGCCGGCGCTGCCCGCCTGAGGGCAGACGGCGCCGAGCCCGCGGACACCGGCCGAGTCAGGCCGCGGCCTGTTCGATCAGCGTGTGGTGCACGCCCAGCGTCGCCACGCAGGCGCGCGCCGCCTCGCGGCCCTTCACCACCAGATGCTCGGCGAAGAATCGCGCGTGCGTGTCGTGCTCGTGAAAGGCCTGCGGCGTCAGCACCGCCGACAGCACCGGCACGCCACTGTCGAGCTGAACGCGCATCAGCCCGTCGATCACCGCGCCGGCGACGAATTCATGGCGGTAGATGCCACCGTCGACCACCAGCGCGCAGGCGACGATCGCCGCATAGCGGCCCGAGCGTGCGAGCTGCTGCGCGAGCAGCGGGATCTCGAACGCGCCGGGCACCTCAAAGCGGTCGACGTGGTCTTCGCTGATGCCCAGTTGCGACAACTCGTCGAGCAGGGCGTCGCGCGCGCGCGCCACCAGGTCGGCGTGCCAGAGGGCGCACACGACGGCCACGCGCTGGCGTTTGGCGCCGGCGATCGGAAAGTGCTTGGGATACTGATTCATGGTCGACTCCAATGACTTGGCTGCCTGAATCAGGGCGCACGAACCAACGCCGGCGCACGCGCGGATGAGCGCGGCCGACGCGGTGTCGCGCTCTCTTTCATCCGGACTGTCACCGTCGGCCCTGGAATCGCACCAGATCTGCTGACCCCGCAGCTCAGGCGAATGTGGCTTTGCCACTTCGCCTGATCCCCTCGGGGGGCTTGGGGGCCCCCTGACGACCGCGGGCGCTCGCGGGCTTGGGCGCCGGACTGCACGCCTTTACCGCCGGTGGGGACTTTCACCCCGCCCTGAGAACGCTGCCGGCACTTTTCGGCGCCGGCAACGGCAGCTTACGCGATGCGCGCGGCCCCGCGATGTCGCGGCCACGACAACCCCGGTGCGCGCGGGGGCGACACCGCGCGCTGGCTCAAGTGGACAAAGACAGCTCGGATGCCCTAAGCTTGCGATGTATACAGAAGGTACACAAGTGATGGCCACCACCTTCCCGCTCAATGCCTGGTACGCGGCGGCGTACGACACCGAGGTCAAGCGCCCCCAACTGCTGGCGCGCACCGTATGCAACCAGTCGATCGTGCTCTTTCGCAGGGAAGATGGCCGCACCGTGGCGCTCGAGGACGCCTGCTGGCATCGCCTGCTGCCACTATCCAGAGGGCGGCTCGAGGGCGACGAGCTGGTCTGCGGCTACCACGGTCTTGTATTCAATGACCAGGGTCGTTGCACACACATGCCGTCGCAGGAAACCGTCAACCCGGGCGCCTGCGTGCGCGCCTACCCGGTGGTGGAGAAGCACCGCTTCGTCTGGGTGTGGCCGGGCGACCCGGCCCACGCCGACCGGGCGCGGGTGCCCGACCTGCACTGGAACGACGACCCGGCGTGGACCGGCGACGGCCGGCTGATCCGCGTGCAGTGCGACTACCGGCTGGTGATCGACAACCTGATGGACCTCACGCACGAGACCTTCGTGCACGGCGGCAGCATCGGCGACCGTGCGGTGGCCGAAGCGCCGTTCGTCACCACGCACGGCGACCGCTACGCCACCGTCACGCGCTGGATGCAAGACATCGTGCCGCCGCCGTTCTGGGCCGGGCAGATCCGACACGCGCGCGGCTACGCGGGAAAGGTCGACCGCTGGCAGATCATCCGCTTCGAGGCGCCGTGCACGGTGGCGATCGATGTCGGTGTCGCCGAGGCGGGCAGCGGTGCGGTGCCGCGCGACGGCGCGGCGGGCGACCGCAGCAAGGGCGTCAACGGCTTCGTGCTCAACACCATCACGCCCGAGACCGAGCGCAGCTGCCTGTACTTCTGGGCCTTCGCGCGCAACTACTGCCTGCATCAGCAACGCCTGACGCACGAGTTGCGCGAGGGCGTGGCCGGCATCTTCCGCGAGGACGAGATCATCCTCGAGGCTCAGCAGCGCGCGATCGACGCGCGGCCGGAGCATCGTTTCTACAACCTCGCCATCGATGCCGGCGGCATGTGGGCGCGGCGCCTGATCGACCGCCAGATCGCCGCCGAGGCGCCGCGCCAGCCGGCCCCGCGCGTGATCGCGCTGCACGCGACCCAGCCCGGTGCATGAGCGCGTTGAACGCCGCCGCGCGCAGGAGCGCATCGCGCACACCGGATCCACGCACATGAGCGCCCGGCGTGCCCCAGCGCGTGCGCGCGCCGACGATGACGTCGGCGCCTCGCAGACCGAACGCGCGCTGCTCGGCCTGCGCGAGTTGATCGTCGGTGGCGAGCTGGCCAGCGGCGAACGCGTGCCCGAGCTGGCCCTGGTCGAGCGCCTGGGTGCATCGCGCACGCCGGTGCGCGCCGCGCTGCAGCGGCTGCAGGAAGAGGGTTTGCTGCAGGCGCTGCCCGGTGGCGGCTTTGCGGTGCGCGGCTTCGACGAGGCCGACATCCACGACGCCATCGAGGTGCGTGCCACGATGGAGGCGCTGGCCGCGCGGCTGGCCGCCGAGCGCGGCGTCGGCGCCACGCTGCGCCACGATGTTGGGGTGTGCCTGCAGGCGATCGACACGCTGCTGGTCGAAGCGACGCTCAGCGCGGCGGCATTCGCCAAGTACGTGGCGCACAACCGGCAGTTCCATGCGCTGCTGGCCGAGATGTCGGGCAGCGCGATCGTGCGCCGCCAGATCGAGCGCGTGATCACGCTGCCTTTTGCGTCGCCCGACGCCTTCGTGATGGTGCACACCAGCGGGCCGCAGGCGCGCGACACGCTGGTGGTGGCGCAGGCCCAGCACCACGCGGTGATGCAGGCGATCGACGCGCGCGAGGGTGCACGCGCCGCCGCGGTGATGCACGAGCACGCGCAGATCGCGCGCGCCAATCTGCGCGATGCGCTGCGCAGCCGTCAGGCGCTGCAGCGGGTGCCGGGCGCGCGCCTGATCCGCCGCGTCGGCCGCTGAAGCCCTCTCGAAACGGGATTGCGATGCACCAACCCACCGATTGGCGGCCGGCACGCGTGCGTGCGCTGCGCACGCTGAGCCCCACCGTGCGCGAATTCGAGCTCGAGCCCGAGGGTGGTGTGCGCCCGTGGACGGTGGGCAGCCACATCCAGGTGCGGCTGCCGATCGCGGGCCGCATCGACACGCGCTCGTACTCGCTGGTCGGTGAGCCCGATCAGGAGGCTTATCGCATCGCCGTCAAGCGGGTGCAGGCCAGCCGCGGCGGCTCGCACGCGATGTGGCAGCTGGCTGCGGGCGATGCCCTTGACGTGCTGGCGCCGCAGAACCACTTCGAGCTCTCTGTGGCGTCGCCACAATCGCTGCTGGTGGCCGGTGGCATCGGCATCACGCCGCTGCTGGGCATGGCGCTGGCGCTGGCCGCGCGCGGCGCCGACTTCACACTCGTGCATGCCGCGCGCTCGCGCGACGAGCTGGTGTACACGCAGGCGTTGGCCGCACGCTTCGGTGAGCGGTTGCGCTGCCATGTGTCGGGCGAGGGCGATCGCATTGACTTCGACTCGCTGATCGCCGGCCTGCACCCGCAAGGCCAATTGCTGTTGTGCGGGCCGCTGCCGATGCTGCAGGCCGCACGCAGCGCCTGGGCGCGCGCGAGCCGGCCGCCGCACCTGCTGCGCTTCGAGACCTTCGGCACCGGCGGCACGGTGGCGGCTGAAGCGTTCTGGGTGCGCTTGCCGCGGCACGGCATCGAGTTCGTCGTGCCGCCCGAGCGTTCGCTGCTCGACCTGCTGGAGCGGCACGGCGTGGAGGTGCTGTCGGACTGCCGGCGCGGCGAGTGCGGCCTGTGTACGCTCGACGTGGTCGAGTTGCACGGCAGCCTCGACCACCGCGACGTCTTCCTGAGCGGTGCGCAAAGGCGCGAGGGCCGGCGCGTGTGCAGCTGCGTGTCGCGCGTGGTCGGCGGCGGTGTCGTGCTCGACACCGACTGGCGCGACGACACCGCCGCTGCTTGAGCTGCCGAGCGCCGGGTCGGTGATAGCGTTTTCCCCGGCGGGCACCGCGAGCACCGGGCGATTACCCTCATGCCAAACGGGAATATCTGCTAGTGTCAGCCGACCCTCGCGGCCACCGCAGCGCTCGACCACAATCGCCGCGCG
>JBIODO010000352.1:0-4571 GCA_044445225.1 Burkholderiales bacterium | reverse complement strand
TTCGCCATACACCGGCACGCCGGCGGCGCTCAGGCTGTCGACGTCGCGGTACACGGTGCGCACGGCGACCTCGAGCTCGCGCGCCAGCGCGAACGCGCTCATGCGGCCACGGCTTTGCAGCAGCATCAGGATCGACAACAAGCGGCTCGCCTGCACGGTGGCCGCAGTGTCGCAGCAAATGCTGACATGCGTTGTCAGCTATTGAGGCCAATGATGCGGGCCAACACCACAAGGAGGCCCGCCCGATGGACACCACCACCCTTGCACCGACGCGAGTGCAACCACTCGCGCTCGAAGACTGCACCGTGCTGGAGCTGCGCGACTACAAGCTGCATCCGGGCCGGCGCGACGAGCTGATCGCCCTGTTCGAACGCGAGTTCATCGAGTCGCAGGAGGCTGCGGGCATGCGCGTGATCGCGCAGTTTCGCGACCTCGACCGGCCCGATCACTTCGTCTGGCTGCGCGGCTTTGCCGACATGACCGCGCGGCGGCACGCGCTCGAAGGCTTCTATGGCGGCGCGGTGTGGGCCACGCACCGCAGCGCGGCCAACGCGACGATGATCGACTCCGACAACGTGCGATTGCTGCGCCCGGCCAGACCGCAGTGGGCGCCGGCCACTCCGGCCGCGCCGCGTGCGTACCGCGACGCCGACGACGGCGGCACGGCAAGCCCAACGCTGTACGTGCTGACGCTGTGCGCGCTGCAAGTCGCGCCGTACCACGCGTTCAGGCGCTGGTTCGAACGCGAGGCGTTGCCCCTGCTGCGCGAGGCCGGCGCGATGCCGATCGCGGTGCTCGAAACCGAGCCGGCGCTCAACGACTATCCGCGTCTGCCGGTGCGCACCGACGAACAGGTGCTCGCCTGGCTCGCCCGCCTGCCGAGTGCGGCCGCTTGGGCGCAGGCCGAGCAGCGGCTGGCAGCTTTTTCACAGTGGCGCGACCAGGTGCTGCCGCGCCTGCAGTCACCCATGACACGACCGCCGATCACGCTGCGCTTGCAGCCCACCCCACGCTCGTTGCTGCGCTGAACGCAACGCGATTCGACAGAAGGGCTCCCGATGACCCCCCTCGCAGCACCCCACGGCAGCGTGCACGACTTCGACTTTCTGCTCGGCCGTTGGCACGTGCACAACCGGCGCTTGACGACGCGGCTGCGTGGCGCCGCCGACTGGAAGGAGTTCCACGCCACGCACTGGTTCGAGCAACGACTGGGAGGCCTCGCCAACATCGACCAGATGGACTGCCCGAGCGAGGGCTTCTCGGGCATGAGCGTGCGCTGCTTCGACCTCGCCGAGCGGCGCTGGGCGATCTACTGGATCAGCAGCACCCGCGGCGTGCTGTTGCCGCCGGTGTTCGGCGGCTTCGCTGGCGACGTCGGCACCTTTGTCGGCTGCGACGTCGACGACGGCCGTGACGTGCACGTGTGCTTCCAGTGGCAGCGCCAGGGACCCGACGCCGCGCGCTGGGAGCAGGCGTTCTCGCTCGACGGCCGCGAGTGGGAAACCAACTGGGTGATGCAGTTCACCCGCCACAACGGAGTTGACGCATGAACGGGTTGAACGACTTCGTCGAACGCTACATCGCGGTGTGGAACGAGCCCGACAGTGCACACCGGCGCGAGCGCATCGCCGCGCTGTGGACGTCCAACGGCGCGAGCCTGCACCGCATGCTGGAGCCGCGCGGCCATGCCGCCCTCGAGGCACGCGTGGCCGCGTCGTACGACAAGTGGGTGCACGGCCGCGGCTGCACGTTCCGCTCGGCCCGGCACGCGTTCGGCCACCACGACGCAGTGATGTGCAATTGGGAGATGGTGGCGCCCGAGGGCGCGGTGGTCTCGCTCGGCCTGTCGTTCCTGCTGCTCGACCCTTACGGCCTGGTGCACACCGAAATGCAGTTTCCCGAGCCACCGCCGGCGCCGTTGCCCGAGCACCAGGCGCTGGTCGAGCGCGTGGTGGCGATGTGGAACGAGCCCGACCGGCAGGCGCGGCGCGTGCGCATCGCCGCGCTTTGGCAGGCGGGTGGCGCGCATGTCAACTCCGAGCGCAACTGCGTCGGGCACGATGCGATCGACGCCGAGGCGGCACACGTGTACGCCATGTGCGGCGCACGCGGCCAGCGCTTCCGCTGCCCGGGGCACATCGATGGTCACCACGGCGCGGTGCGCATGGACTGGGAGCTGCTCGGCGACGATGGCGCGTCGGTGCTGGCCGCGGGCACCAACCTGCTGCTGCTCGGCGCCGATGGCCGCGTGCAGCGCGACCTGCAGTTCGACGTGCCGGCCAAGCGGCTGAGCTGACGCCGCCGCGCCACGTCGTCCCACCGCTGAGTCGGGCCGCACGCGTGGCGGCCCATGGTCCAATGCCATGCAGCGGTGTGATCGACGTTGGCGAGGAGGCCATGATGGACAGGCTGTTTTCACTGGAGGGCCGGGTGGCGCTCGTCACCGGTGGCTCGCGCGGCATCGGCCGCATGATCGCCGAGGGTTTCCTGCGGCATGGCGCCAAGGTCTACATCTCGTCGCGCAAGGCCGACGCCTGCAATCACGCCGCGGCCGAGCTGTCGGCGATCGGCCCGTGCACATCGCTGCCGGCTGACGTCTCCACCGTTGCCGGCGCCGAGGGCCTGGCGTCGACCCTCAGCGCGCGCGAGCCGCGGCTGGACATCCTCGTCAACAACGCCGGCGCGGCCTGGGGCGCGCCGTTCGACGAGTTTCCCGAGCAAGGCTGGGACAAGGTCCTGGACTTGAACTTGAAGTCGCCGTTCTTTCTCACCCGTGCGCTGCACGGGCCGCTGAAGGCTGCCGCGTCGCCCGCCCGGCCAGCCAAGGTGATCAACATCGCCTCGATCGACGGCATCGCGGTCAACCCGCTGGAGACGTACTCGTACGCGGCCAGCAAGGCCGGGTTGATCCATCTCACGCGCCGCATGTCGCTGCGGCTGGTGCAGGACCACATCGTGGTCAGCGCCATCGCGCCGGGTGCGTTTGCGTCCGACATGAACCGCGCCGCGCGCGACCACGGCGATGAGGTGGCCAGGCGCATCCCCGCGCAGCGCATCGGCACCACCGAGGACATGGCCGGCGCGGCGATCTTCCTGGCCTCGCGCGCCGGCGACTATGTGGTCGGCGCCACCATCGTGGTCGATGGCGGCGTGTCGCTGGGTCTGGCGAGCCGGCCGAGTTGATCTTGCAGCGAGCCGACTAAGAGCGAGCTCGGAAGCGCGGTCCGGGGCTGTTCGGGTGGTGGCCCGGTTCTTTGGTCACCCGGCGCCGTGTGCCTGGCATCCGCATTCGACCCCGAGCCGACGCCCGGCATTGCGACCCTGCCCGCGGGCGGCGCAGGGTCGCGCGGATGCCAGGACCAGAGGGTCATTGCTTTCGCTGGTCGATGCCGAGTTGGTGAGATGACAGCCGGAAATTTGATCGGTGCGTGGCCCGTCAACCATCGTCAGAACCCCGACAACAGCGCCGCGCGGTCGATCTGGAACGACGCGTCGCCGAACAGCTCCTGCAGCACACGCGCGCGCTTCATGAACAGGCCGATCTCGAGCTCGTCGGTCATGCCGATGCCGCCGTGCATCTGCACGGCCTCCTGCACTGCGCGGTTTGCGCTGAGGCTCGCGCGTGCCTTGGCCTGCGCCACGAGCAGCGGCGCATCGGCAGCCGCATCGTCGAGCGCCTTCAGCGCCTGGCGCCCGATCGCGCGGGCCAGCTCGAGGTCGCAGAACAGCTCGGCGCAGCGGTGCTGCAAGGCCTGGAACTCGCCGATCAATCGATCGAACTGCTTGCGTTGCTTCAGGTACTCCACCGTGCGCTCGAAAACCTCGTCGGCCAGGCCCAGCAGCTCGGCGGCGGCCACCGCGCGCCCGACGTCGAGCGTGCCCTCGAGCAAGTGAGCTCCGGTCTCGATCGATCCGATCAGGGCATCGCTGCCCACCCGCACGGCATCGAAGCGCGCACGTGCGGCATTGTGCGAATCGACCATCACCGTGCGTTCGATCTTCAAGCCCGGGCTGTTCTTGGGCACCAGCAGCAGCGCAGTGCCGCCATCGGCGCGCGCCGCGACGATCAGCGCGTCGGCCACGTGGCCGTCCACCACGAGCAGCTTCTGGCCATCGATGCGCCAGCCGCCACCGTCGCGCGCGGCGGTGGTGTTGAGCGAGGTGGGGCGATGGCGCGATTGCTCGTCGACGGCCAGCGCCATCACCACGTCGGCAGCCGCGATGCGCGGCAGCCAGGCCTTTTGCTGCTCCGGCGAGCCGGCGGTCTTCAGCAACCAGCCCGCGAGCACCGCCGTCGAGAAAAAAGGCGTCGGCGCCAGTGTGTGGCCGATCTGTTCGGCGATCAGCGCCACCTCGGTCACGCCGAGCCCGAGGCCGCCCAGCGCCTCGGGCACCAGGGTGGCGCTATAGCCCTGCTCACCGAAGCCGCGCCACAGCTGCGGGTTGTGGCCCGCAGGGTCGTTGGCATCGCGCAGCTTGCGAAGATGCGCCACCGGCGCGCGCTCGGACAGGAAACTCTGTGCGCTGTCGCGCAGCATGCGGCGTTGCTCGTCGAGAACCCAGGTCATTGC
>JBIODO010000351.1:0-4580 GCA_044445225.1 Burkholderiales bacterium | reverse complement strand
TGCTGACGACCATCGAAGCCGCAGGCAAGGGCGGCGAGCTTGCCGCGCCCAGCGCTTCGGTGCCGGCGGGCATGCTTCGCCCGCCGCGCCTGGTGGGCCGCAGCGCCGAGCTGCACGCCGCGCAACGGGCCTGGCAGCAGGGCCGCGCGTTTTGCCTCGAGGGCGAGGCCGGCATGGGCAAGAGCCGCCTGTTGCAGGAGATCGCCACGCAGCACGCCGCTGTCGTGGGCGTGCAGGCCCGGCCGGGCGATGCCGTGGTGCCGTACGCGACGCTGGTGCGTCTGTTGCGCGCGCTGCTCGCGCATCTGCAGCAGCCCCCACCGCCGGCGTTGCGCCGGCAGCTGGCGCCGCTGCTGCCCGAATTCGGCGGCTCCGGGCCGGCGGTCGACGGCGTGCAGGCGCGCGAGCGCGTCGCGCTCGACGCGGCGGCAGATGAGCTGCTCGAGCTGGCGCGGGCGGCCGGTGTCGACGCGGTGATCGTCGACGACCTGCACTTCGCCGACGATGCGAGCCTCGAGATGCTGCTGTCGCTGGTGCGCAGCGCCACCCCGTTGGGCTGGGGCTTTGCGCGGCGCCCGGCCGAAGGGTCGCCGGCGTTGGCCAAGCTGTGCGACGCGCTGCTCGAAGAGCAGCGGCTCGAGCCGGTACCGCTGGTGCCGCTGACACGCAGCCAACTGGCCGATCTGCTGGGCTCGCTCGGCCTCGCACCGGCGCTGGTGACCGACCTTGCAGCGAGCCTGCACCAGCACTCGGGCGGCAACCCGCTGTTCGCGCTCGAGACCCTGCGCCAGGCCTGGGTCGACGGCGGTGTTCCCGGCGGCCGCTTGCCGCGCCCGGTGAGCGTGACGCGGCTGATCGAACGCCGCGTGATGCGCCTCACCCCCGCGGCGATCCGGCTGGCCCGCTGCGCGGCGGTGGCGGGCGTCGACTTCTCGATCGCGCTGGCCTCGGTGGTGCTGGCGGTGCCGGTGATCGATCTGGCCGATGCCTGGACGGAACTCGAGCAGGCACAGGTGTTCGCCGGCGGCGCCTTCGCGCACGACCTGATCCACGAAGTGGTGCGGGCCGGCCTGCCCGAGCAGATCGCGCGCCACCTGCACGGCGAGGTGGCCAGCCATCTCGAACAGCACGACCGCGCACCGGCGTCGATCGCCACGCATTGGCTGGCCGCGGGCGTGCCGGCGCGCGCGCTGCCGTTCCTGCAGCGTGCCGGCGAGATCGCGGCGCGACAACGGCGCTTTGCCGAAGCGGCCACGAGTTTCGAGAACGAGGCCCGGTTGCGGCTCGAGCAGGGCGATGCGTCCGGTGCCTTCGCGGCCGCTTTGCGCATGCGCGAGGCCGTGTTCGAACTCGATCTCGTGAGCCGCACCGACACTGCGCTCGATCTGCTCGAGCAGGCGGCGAGCACGCCGCAGCAGCGCGCACGCGCGATGGCCGAGCGGGCCATCGTCTGCGTGCACCGCGGCGCGATGGCCGACGCCGAAGTCGCGGTGACGGCCGGGCTCGATGCGCTGGGCACCATCGACGAGCCGATGCTGCGCGCGATGCTCAACGAGCATCTGGCGGGCGTGCGCCTGTGGCAGCAGCGGCCGCACGAAGCCCATGCGCTGCTGCAGTCGATCGAACACGACGTGCAGGCCAGCGGCGACGCCGCCCGCCAAGTGGAGTTCGCGCAGGCCTATTCGATCGTGCTCGAGCACATCGAGCGGCCGATCGAGGCCGCCCAATGGAACCGGCGTGCGGCCGACATGTCGCTGGCGGCTGGCACCTTGCCGAGCGCCGCGCAGATCCTGCTCAACCTCGCGCTCGGCTGGCGCGACAGCGGCCGGCTCGATCGCGCGCTGGCCACGCTCGAAGAGGCCCGCACGCTGCTGGCCGGCTTGCCGGAAGGCGAGATTCCGTATTCGAGCCTGGACGTCAACTTCGGCCTCGTGATGCGCGACCTCGGCCGCTATGCCGAGGCCCTCGAGGGGTTCGAGCGCGCGATCGACCGTGCGCGGGTCCAGCAACCCGGCTGGGTGCCGAATTTCCTGTGTCATCGCGCGCACACCTGGATCGATCTGGGTCAATTCGCGCGTGCCCAGCAAGACCTCGACGAGACAGCCGCCATGGCGGCGCCACCGCTGGTGCAGGTCAGGCGCGATCTGGTGCTCGCGCGGCTGCAGCGCATGCTCGGGCAAGACAGCGCCGGCGCATTCGAGCGCGCCGCCGCGCACCTGACGGCGGGCGCGCGCGCGTTGGCGCGGCATCGCTTCAGGTTGGCGCGTTGCGTCGTGCTCGCTCCGGCCGATGCGCTGGCCGACGCCGGCGACGTGCTCGATGCCGCGGTGGCCGCGCAACGGGTGGGCGTCACCTTCGCCGCGCGCACGCGCTTGTGCCAGGCCGCGCTCGCGCTCGGCCATGGCGCCGAAGCCGCGCGCCAGGCGCGCCACCTGGCGCTGCTGGCCGACCACGACGGCTGCGACGAGTTGTACCGCGGCGAAGTCTGGCTCACCGCGCATCGGGCACTGGCCACACCGGACCCCGACCTGGCGATGAGTGTGCTGGAGCGCGGCCTCGCCTGGCTGCGCGACACGGCGCGCGAGCGTGTGCCGGCAGTGATGCGCGATGGCTTCATGCACCGCAACCCGGTCAACCGCGAACTGCTGGCGTTGGCAGCGCGACTAACGCAACGCTAACGCCCGGGTCTCTACAACCGCAACTTGAGCGGGCCCCTGCAGGCCACGCCCCAAGGAGCGGTGATGAACAACAGCTTGAAGCTCGTGGCCCTGGCGGCCGCGGCGGCGGTGGCCAACCCAAGCGATGCCGCAGACGCCTTCGCGAGCGTCGGAGCCAAGGCGACGTTGAGCGTGGAATACCGCTTCGAAGCCGCCGGCAAGACGCAGGACAAATACGACCTGCGCGAGTGGCGCGTCCAGCGCGGCGCCGACGTGGTGGCCGAGATGGTGGCTCAAAGACCAGCGCCGCTGCCGGTGATGCAGCCTCTCGAGGCCGGCCAGATGGCCAAGATCCAGCAGCAACAGGCCCAGGCGCAGAAGGCCGCCGCGCAGATGGCGCCGGCGATGGCCGACGTGCAGGCAATCATGGCCAGGTGCGGTGACGACGAGAAGTGCATCGAGCGCGAGACGATGAAGCTCGGTGCCTCGATGTCGGGCACCGCGCGCCTGGACGCCGATCTGAAGATGGGCAAGGAGACCGCGGCCGTGATGCAGCCAGGTGCCGACCGCTACCAGAGCTGGCAAGGGCGCACGCAAAAAGCGAGCTACTCGCTCGACGAGAGCTGGCACGTGGTGCACGCCGACCCGATCTGCCTGACGCTGCCCAAGGCGCGCTGCACGCACGACATGACACGCAAGGGCGGCAGCGAGATCGCGCCCACGCCGAGCGTCGCGCAGGTGGAAGTGGACTCACGGGCGGGCACGATGGTGCTGCGATTGCCGGTGCCGCTCGGCGTGTTGGCCTACGTCGAGACGCACACCACCGACGAGCCGCAGGGCACGCACGACACGGCCACGCCCAAGGGCCCGCAGAACGGCCAGATGCCGTTGCGCGTCACGGCCGACGGCAAGCCCAGCCCCGCGCCGGTGACGGTCGCCCTCAAAGGCGGATGGCGCTCGCAGGCGGGCGAGCAGACCGTGGCCATGGGCGCCGGTTCGTGGCACGGCGCCACGGGCGACGGCGGCACGCTGCGCATCCGCTGGCGTTTCGTCGCGCAATGAGGTGCCACACCATGCGAACCCCGTGGAACGACGAATCGACGAAGCCTGATGTCATTGCCGGACTGAGCGCGCCGTCGTTCGTGATCGTCGCGGCAGCGCTCAGCCTGACCATCGCCGCACTGGCCGCGGGCATCGAGGCGTCGGCCGACGCCGTGCCGGTAGTCAAGACGGCGGCCGCTGCGCCGCAATCGGCAGCGCAGCCTGAACCGCCGCTGCACAAGCCCTGAAGTCGGCAGGCCGGTGCGCTCGGCGAGGCGAGGCCTGCGGACCGGCAACGCAGTTGCCGGACAATGCCGGCACGATGGTGGAAATCACGGCCGCGCGCTTGCGCGAGCAACTGGCGCGGTTCGACGTGCTGCCGATTCAAGCGCCCGGCCAGTCGCGCGCCGCGGTGGCGGTGGCCGTCACGCAGGCCGGCCACGGTGCCGGGGTCGACGGCATGGCCGTGCATGCCCAATGGAGCCAGGCGCCGGCCCTGCTGCTGACGCGCCGCGCCGCCACGTTGCGCCGCCACGCCGGCCAATGGGCGATGCCCGGTGGCCGCATCGACGACGGCGAGACGCCCGAGCAGGCCGCCTTGCGCGAATTGGCCGAAGAGGTGGGCCTGCGCTTGTCCAACGACGCCCTGCTCGGACGGCTGGACGACTACGCGACGCGCTCCGGCTACGTGATCACGCCGGTGGTGGTGTGGGCGGGCGCCGCGCACGAGGTGGTGCCCAATGCGGCCGAGGTGGCCAGCATCCACCGCATTGACCTGCAGGAGCTGCTGCGCGCCGATGCACCGCTGCTCAACCACGTGAAGGGTGCCGAGCACCCGGTGCTGCGCATGCCGGTTGGTGAGCGCTGGATCGCGGCGCCCAC
>JBIODO010000350.1:0-4586 GCA_044445225.1 Burkholderiales bacterium | reverse complement strand
CCCGAGGCGTTGATCGATGCGCTGAAGGACAGCGGCGCCAAGAACCTGACCGCGATCTCCAACAACGCCGGCGTCGATGGCTTCGGCCTCGGCAAGCTGCTGGCCACGCGCCAGATCAAGAAGATGATCGCCAGCTACGTCGGCGAGAACAAGGAGTTCGAGCGCCAGTACCTGGCCGGCGAGCTCGAGCTGGAGTTCACGCCGCAAGGCACGCTGGCCGAGAAGCTGCGCGCCGGCGGCGCCGGCATCCCGGCGTTCTTCACGCGCACCGGCGTTGGCACCATCGTCGCCGAGGGCAAGGAGCTGCGCGAGTTCGACGGCCACACGTACGTGATGGAGCGCTCGCTGGTGCCCGAGCTGTCGCTGGTCAAGGCCTACATCGCCGACAAGAGCGGCAACCTGCAATTCCGCAAGACCGCGCGCAACTTCAATCCGAACGTGGCGATGGCCGGCCAGGTCACGGTGGTCGAAGTCGAGAAGATCGTGGAAACCGGTTCGCTCGATCCGGATCAGATCCACCTGCCGGGCATCTTCGTGCATCGCATCGTGCTCAATGCAAAGCCCGAGAAGCGAATCGAACAGCGCACCGTGCGTGCCAAAGCCTGAGGAGCCAGCACCATGGCATGGACCCGCGATGAAATGGCCGCCCGCGCGGCCAAGGAACTGCAAGACGGCTTCTACGTCAACCTCGGCATCGGCCTGCCGACGCTGGTGGCCAACCACGTACCCAAGGGTATAGAGGTGTGGCTGCAAAGCGAGAACGGGCTGCTCGGCATCGGGCCGTTTCCCACCGAGGAAGAGATCGATGCCGATCTCATCAACGCCGGCAAGCAGACCGTGACCACGCTACCGGGCTCGAGCATCTTCAGCAGCGCAGACAGCTTCGGCATGATCCGCGGCGGCAAGATCAACCTGGCGATCCTCGGCGCGATGCAGGTCAGCGAAAAGGGCGATCTCGCCAACTGGATGATCCCCGGCAAAATGGTCAAGGGCATGGGCGGCGCAATGGACCTGGTGGGCGGTGTGCGCAACGTCGTCGTGCTGATGGAGCATGTGGCCACCAAGAAGGACGGCAGCATCGACCTGAAGATCCTGCCGCAGTGCACGCTGCCGCTCACCGGCGTGGGCGTGGTCGACCGCATCATCACCGACCTCGCGGTGCTCGACATCACGCCGCATGGCCTGAAGGTGGTCGAGATGGCGCCCGGCGTCACGCGCGCGGAGCTGCAGGCCAAGACCGGCGTGTCGCTGCACTGAGCCGGCGTGTCGCTGCACTGAGGCGCTGGTTGCCGGTTGGGGCCACCGCGCGCGTTGTGGGGCCGTTGCTCCGCGGGCCCCAGTGGGCGCCTTTCATCAGATGATCGGCGCGTGGAGACCCGCCGAGCCTTGACTCGCTGGCTCAAGCTGGCGCTGTTGGCGGCGCTGGCCGCTTGCGCCACGCCGCCGCAGCGGCCGCCCGATGGCGCGGATGCGGCGGCGCTGCAGCCAGAGCCGCCGTCAGGCTTCAGCGTCAAGCCCGGCTGGAGCGCCAAGCGCTTTGCCATCGCAGCGGCCAACCCGCTGGCCACCGAGGCCGGCTATCAGGTGCTCAAAGCCGGTGGCTCGGCGATCGATGCCGCGGTGGCAGTGCAGATGGTGCTCACGCTGGTCGAACCGCAATCCAGCGGCATCGGCGGCGGTGCGTTCGTCCTGCATTGGGACGGCGTGCGTGTCGAGGCTTTCGACGGCCGCGAAACCGCGCCGGCGCTGGCCGACGAAGGTCTGTTCCTGCAAACAGACGGCCAACCGATGCCGTTTGAACAAGCGGTGGTCGGCGGCCGCTCGGTTGGGGTGCCCGGCGCCCTGCGCGTGCTCGAGATGGCCCACGCGCGCCATGGCAAGCTGCCGTGGGCCCGCTTGTTCGAACCCGCCATCACGCTGGCGGATCAGGGCTTCGCGGTGAGCCCGCGTCTGCACCAACTGCTGCAGGTCGAGCGCGCGCTGCGCCTACAGCCACAGGCAGCGGCGTTCTACTACGACGCCAATGGCCAAGCCTGGCCGGTCGGACATCGGCTGAAGAATCCGGCGCTGGCCGCGGTGCTGCGTGCCATCGCACAACGCGGCAGCGGCGCGTTCTACAGTGGCCCGATCGCGCAAGACCTGGTCCAGCGCGTGCGATCCTTTCCCGGCAACCCGGGCCGCATCAGCGAGGCCGACCTCGCCGGCTATCGGCCCGAGCTGCGCGAGGCGATGTGCGATGAATACAAGGCACGATGGCGTGTCTGCGGCTTTCCGCCGCCGTCGTCAGGCCATCTGGCGCTGATGCAGATTCTCAAGATGATGGCGTTCAGCCCGGCGGTGGACGCGCCACTACAGGATGGCGTGCCCTCTGCGGCGTGGCTGCACCTGTACACCGAGGCGGCGCGGCTGGCATTCGCCGATCGCAGCCAGTACGTTGCCGACCCGGCGTTCGTGAGCCCGCCAAGCGGCCGTTGGAGCAGCCTGCTCGACGACTCCTACCTGCGCCGGCGGGCCCGGGCGATCGGGCCGACCAGCATGCAGTCGGCGCAACCGGGCGTGCTGGGCGAGAGCGGCGCGGTGTTCGCGCCGCAGCCCGAGCAGCCTGAATACGGCACCAGCCACATCTCGATCGTCGACGCGCAAGGTCAGGCGATCGCGATGACCACCACCATCGAGGCGGCGTGGGGCTCGCGCATCCTGGCCGATGGCGGCACCGGCTTGCCGGGTGGCTACCTGCTCAACAACCAGTTGACCGATTTCTCGCTCGCACCCGCCGATGCCAGCGGCCGCCTGATCGCCAACCGCGTGCAGCCCGGCAAACGGCCACGCTCGAGCATGACGCCCACGCTGGTGTTCGATCGCGGCGACGGCCGCCTGCTGCTCAGCGCGGGCTCGCCGGGCGGCGCGCTGATCATCCACTTCACCGCCAAGGCGGTGATCGCCAGCCTCGACTGGGGGCTCGACGCCCAACAGGCGGTGGCGTTGCCCAACTTCGGCAGCCTGAACGGGCCGACGCTGCTCGAGCGCGCGCGCTTTCCGACGTCGACCATCGAGGCGCTGAAAGCCCGCGGCCACCAGGTGCAGGAGATCGACATGACCAGTGGCCTACAGGTGCTGCAACGCACGCGCGACGGCTGGTTCGGAGGCGCCGACCCGCGGCGCGAGGGTGTCGTGCGTGGCCAATGAGTGTCGGCTGCCATGGGGACTGGGGGTTGCACCGGCCCCCGGCCACGGGGTTGCCGCCCGCACGCGCGCACCGGAGGATGTGCACATTCCTGCTGGCCCAACGATGTCCGACACGCCACCACCCGCCCCGAGCCGACGCGATGACCCGCGCTCGCTGTCGCGCGAGGAGAAGATGCAGCTGCTGCACGAAGAGCTGGTCAAGCTCAACGCCCAGCTCGAATACCTGCGCCTGATGTTGCGCCTGCGCGCACGCAAGGCCTGAGCGGATGCGACGGCCCTAACGCACGGATCGCTGCGCACGCATCGCGCGGGCGCACTCGCTGACCAGCGCCGGGCCCCTGTAGATGAGGCCGGTGTAGATCTGTACCAGGTCGGCGCCGGCCTCAAGCTTGGCGCAGGCGTCGGCGCCACTGAGCACACCGCCGACGCCGATGATCGGCACGGCACTGCCGAGCTTCGTGCGCAGCACGCGGATCGCGCGGTTGCTGGGCTCGAACAGCGGAGCGCCCGACAGCCCGCCGGCCTCGTCGGCATGCGCCAGCCCTTGCACCGCATCGCGCGCCACCGTGGTATTGGTGGCGATCACGCCGTCGATGCCATGGCGCTTCACGGCGGTGGCGATCAGCCGCAACTGCGCGTCGTCGAGGTCGGGTGCCACCTTCAGGAACAGCGGCACCTGGCGGAGTTGGGCGCGCGCCAGCGCAGCGCGCCGCGACACCAGCACGGACAGCAGCGCGTCGAGCGCGGCATCGCCCTGCAGGGTGCGCAGGTCCTTCGTGTTGGGGCTCGAGATGTTGACCGTCACGTAGTCCGCGTGCGGGAACACGGCGTCGAGCCCGAGCAGGTAGTCGTCGGCCGCGCGCTCGATCGGCGTGCTGGCGTTCTTGCCGATGTTGAGTCCCAGCACTCCACCGTTGGCGCGAAACGACCGCGAGCGGCGCACATGCTCGACGAAAGCCTGCAGGCCCTCGTTGTTGAAGCCCATCCGGTTTATCAGCGCGTTCGCCTGCGGCAGGCGAAACAGCCGCGGCTTCGGGTTGCCGGGTTGTGTGTTGGGCGTCACGGTGCCCACCTCGACGAAGCCGAACCCCATGGCACCGAAGCCATCGATGCAGCGGCCGTTCTTGTCGAGGCCGGCGGCCAGCCCGATGCGATTGGGAAACCGCAAGCCGGCAAGTTGGACTGCATCGTCCACCCGCGGCTGCCGCCACAGGCGCTGCAGCGGCGTGCCTTGCAGCGCGGCGATCGCGTCGAGCGTCAGCTCGTGCGCGCGCTCGGCGTCGAGTCCGAACAAGAAGGGACGAGTTAGCGCATACGGAACGAGCGACATAGCGAAGCTGCGTCGGAGGCTAACTTCGCGCAGCGAAGTTAAGGTGCGAAGCGCCGGCCGTAGACATAAT
>JBIODO010000349.1:0-4587 GCA_044445225.1 Burkholderiales bacterium | reverse complement strand
CCATTGATGGGGATGCGGACCGGTTCGGACACTAACGTTGCAACCGGCGGTACGCGCTGAAATGCCGCAGCGCCAACTGACCGCGGCCGCGCTGCTCATACAGGCGCGCCGCGTTGTAGTGTGCGTCGGCGAAATCGGGCGCCAGCTTCAGGCACGCCTCGTAAGCGATGAGCGCCTCGTCGTCGCGGTGCAGGTCTTCGAGCGCCAGCGCGCGGTTGTAGTGCAGGCGCGATTCGCGCGGTGCCAGCGCCAGGCCCTCGTCGTAGGTGCGCAGCGCCTCGTCGAGGCGGCCGGCTTCGTACAGCAGCGCGCCCAGGTTCAGGTAGGCGTCGATCGAGTCGGCAGCCTGCGCGATCACGTCACGGTAGGCGCGCTCGGCCGCGGTGGGGTCGCTCGTCTCGAGTTCGCGCACGTGCGTGAGGTGCGCGTCGGCGCTCGACGTGGCGGCCGGCCTTGCCGGCGGCGCGGCGGGTTCGGCGTCGAGCTCGCGCGCGATCAGCGCCACCGTGCCGCCGGCGGGCGCCACCTCGAAGTCGAGCAGCATCTGCTTGGACTCGGCGTCCCACTGCACGCCGCCAGCCTGCACCG
The DNA here is from genome assembly GCA_044445225.1 of Burkholderiales bacterium. Taxonomy (GTDB): domain Bacteria; phylum Pseudomonadota; class Gammaproteobacteria; order Burkholderiales; family Burkholderiaceae_C; genus JAEUPI01. Next base: position 3,999 of record JBIODO010000349.1, on the reverse strand, counting down.
CGACGTCGTTGCCGACCGCGCTGATGCGCAGGCCGGTCAGCGGCAACTGCTCGGGCAGCTGCTCGCGCAGGCTGGTCAGCGCCTTGACGATCTTGCGCGGCGGAATCTTGGCGGCCTGCAGGCGGTGCGCGGTGCGCAGCAGCACCACGTCCTGGAACGAGAACTGGTATTCGTTGTGCGGGCCGCGGCCCGGTTTGACGAAGCCGGCATCGACCAGCCGCGACACCGTGCTCGCCGACAAGCCGAGCATGTCGCGCACGCTTTTCAGCGAATGGGCCTTGGCCACAACGCTGCCTCCACGTGCGGTGCCCGGCGCGCGGCGGCGGCGTTTCGGGCAGTCACCCGCGAACGGGTCGGCGGCTGCGCAAGCGGGTTCACTCGTGCGTTACTTCTTGGCGCGCGCGCGCACCGGTGCCGGCGCGGCGGCCTCGGCGGCGACGGCGCGGCGCACGCCCTTGCGGTCTTTCAGCGCGTCGTCGGCCATGACCTCGGGCTTGGCCGCCTTGACAGGCGCCTTGGCGCCGCCGTTGGCGCTTGCGGCGCCGCGCTTGCCCAGGCTCGCGCGCAGCGCTTCCATCAGGTCGATCACCTGGCCGCTGGCCGGTGACTCGACTTCCTCGTGCGCGACGATCTGCTGGCCGGCGATCTTGCGGTCGATAGCCGCCAGGATGCGCTGCTTTTCTTCGTCCTTGAAGGCATGCGGGTCGTACGACTCCTCGGCGATCTGGTCGATCAGCTGCATCGCGAGGTCGAGCTCGGCCTGCGTGACATCGACCTTCTCGATGGTGAGGTCCTTCAGCGAACGCACCTCGTCGGCGAAGTACAGCTGCTGCAGCATCAGGCCGTCTTCGGCCGGGCGCACCTGCACCACGTGACGCTTGGCCTTCCACGACCAGCGCGCCAGCGCACAGCGGTTGCTCTTGCGCATGGCTTCCATCAGCAACGCGTAGGGCTTGCCGCCGCGCTTGTCGGGCGCCAGCATGTAGGCCTTGTCGTAGTAGATCGGGTCGATCGACTTCTGCGGCACGAAGGCCACGATGTCGATCACGTGGTCGCTGCCTTCTTCGAGCGTCTTCAGCTCGTCAGGCTGGAACAGCACGAACTTGTCTTTCTCGAACTCGTAGCCCTTGACCATGTCGGCGCGCTCGACCACCTTGCCGTCCTTCTCCGACACGTATTGCTGCTTGACCCGCGAGCCGTCCTTGGCCAGCAGGTTGAAGCGGACGCTTGATGAACTCTCGGTGGCCGAATAGAGCTTGACTGGAATCGACACCAGGCCGAAGCCCAGGGTCAGCGATGCGATCGATCGGGCTGCCATGTTGGTTCTCTCCACGCGAGCGCCCAAGCGGGTTGCCACCGCCGGCGCGAAGGGCAAGCATAAGCCCGGCCGTTCATGCGCGCTCCGTTCCGGGCCTGCAAACTGCCTACACCTGCTCGGTGCTGTTGTATCCGAGCCGCTTCATGGCCTTGGCCAGGGGCTGGCGAGCGCCCCAGTAGTCGGCCCAGGGGTCGGCTTTCTGGAACGACAGGTGCTCGCGCGCGGTGGCGGCGGTCCACTGCGCCCCCGACTTCAGCGCGCTCAACTGATCCCACGACACCGGCATCGACACGCCCAGGCCGGGCCGCGCGCGCGCCGAATACGCCGCCGCGGTGGTGGCTCCGTGCGCGTTGCGGATGTAGTCGACGAACACCTTGCCGACGCGGTTTTGCGCGCCGCTCTTGGCCGAGAAGCGGTTGGGCACCACGCTGGCCAGGTGCTCGACCACCGCCTGCGAGAAGCCCTTGACGGTGTCCCAGTCGTGGCGTGCCGCCAGCGGCACCACCACGTGCAGACCCTTGCCGCCGCTGGTCTTGAGCCAGGCCTGGAGCCCCAGCTCCTCGAGAAACGCATGCACCAGCGTCGCCGCCTCCTGCACGCGCGACCAGGCCACGCCCTCGCCGGGGTCGAGGTCGAACACCATGCGGTCGGGCTTGCCGATCGCGCGCGCCAGTGCGTTCCAGGTGTGGAACTCGATCACGTTCATCTGCGCGGCGCTGACGATGCCTTGCGCGGTGGCCACTTCGAGCAGCGGCTCGTGCTCGGGCCACAGCGCGGGGTCGAGCGTCTTCACGCCGGGCAGCGTCATCTTGCCCAGGTGCTTTTGAAAGAACAGTTCGCCGGTCACGCCCTCGGGGCCGCGCACCAGCGAGCACGGCCGGCCTTTCAGGTGCGGCAGCAGCCATTCGGCCACGCTCTCGTAGTAGCGCACGAGGTCGAGCTTGGTGAGTTGGCTCACGGGGTCGATCACGCGTTCGGGGTGCGTCACCTTGGTTGATGTGGCCGTGCGCTTGAGCGGCATCGCGCCAGCGGGCGCGGCCACCGCTTCGCGCACCACCTGGTGGGCCGGCGTGTCGCTGCGCAGGCCCACGTACTTGGCGTGGCGGATGTGGCCGTCGGGCGTCCAGTCGGCAAACACGATCTCGGCCACCAGTTGCGGCTTGACCCAGCGCTCGGGCACGCCGGCGCGACGCGCCCAGCGTTTGCTGCCGGCCGGTGCCGTGGCAAAGGGGGTTTTGGGCGTCTCGAGTCTGACGAGGCGCTGCTTCAAGTCTGCCGCTGTCTTGCCCGACCAGCCGGTGCCGACGTTGCCCGCGGGCACCAGTTGGCCCTGGTCGTCGTGCACGCCAAGCAGCAGGCTGCCGATCTCCTGCGACGCCGCGTCGCCGCCGCGGTCGGTGAAGCCGGCGATCACGAACTCCTGGCGCTGCTGCAGCTTGAGTTTGAGCCAGCTGTCGGTGCGCCGCGACACGTACGGCGCATCGTCGCGTTTGGCGATGAGCCCTTCGAGCTTGAGCTGTTCGGCCGAGCGCATCAGGTTCACCGGGTCGGCATCGAATGCGCTGCTGAACTGCACGTGCTCGCTGGCGTGTTGTGGGAGCCACGCTTCGAGCAGCGCGCGCCGCTCGCGCAGCGGCGCGGCGCGCAAGTCATGGCCCTCGAAGTAGGGCACGTCGAACACGAAGTAGCGGATGTCACGCGTGGCCTTGCCGTCGAACGCGTTCTGCAGTGCGTTGAAGTCGGGCAGGCCACCGGGCCCGAGCACGACCACCTCGCCATCGAGCCAGGTGCCCCTGAGGCCGAGCGCGTGCAACTCGTCGATCAGCACCGGCATCTTCGACGACCAGTCGTGCCCGTTGCGCGTGAACAGGCGCGGCTTGGCGGCACCATCGAAGCGCGCCAGCATGCGGTAGCCGTCGAACTTGATTTCGAAGATCCATCGGCCGTTCGGGGGCAATCCGCTTGCCTGCGTGGCCAGCTGCGGCGACAGCGAGGCCGGCAATGCGGCCGGCACGGCGGCCTCGGGCAGCGGCAGGCCTGCCGCCTTGCGCGCGGCCTTGCTGCGGCCGCTGCGGGCTTTGGCCGGTGCGGCCGCGACGGCCGCGACCTCGGGCTCGGGGCCCACGCTGTCGGGCAGCGCGCGCACCACGTCGTAGTCCTCGCGCGGACGCGCGTAGCCGTCGCGCTTCTTGAACAGGATCCACGGATCCTGGCGTTCGTTGTCCTTGGGCTTGATTCGCACGAGCTCCCACTGGCCGTGCAGCTTTTGCCCGTGCAGCGTGAACAGCAGCTTGCCTTCGGCCAGCCCCTGTGCCGGGTCGCCCGCCGGCTCCCAGAGGCCGCGGTCCCACACCAGCACGGTGCCGGCGCCGTACTGGCCCTTGGGGATCGTGCCTTCGAATCGGTTGTACGAGATCGGGTGGTCCTCGGTCTTGATGGCCACGCGCTTGTCGGCGGGGTCGTAGCTCGGCCCCTTGGGCACCGCCCACGACCACATCACGCCGCCGTGCTCCAGGCGCAGGTCGTAGTGCAGCCGAGTGGCGGCGTGCTTCTGGATCACGTAGGCGAGCGGACCCTGGCTCTTCTTCTCCACCTCGTCGCCCGCCGGCTCGGGCGTGGTGGCGAAGTTGCGCTTGGCGCGATAGGCACCGAGCGGCTGGGTGGGGCGGGCACACATGCGT
>JBIODO010000348.1:0-4590 GCA_044445225.1 Burkholderiales bacterium | reverse complement strand
GCGGCGATGCGCACCGGGTCGGCCTGCTGCAGGCCGATCAGGCCGAGCTGCAGCGCCAGCGGCCCGAGCGCGTAGCGCCCGCTGGCGCGGTCTTGCTCCACCAGGCCGATGTGGCCGAAGCTCACCAGGTACGGATGCGCCTTGGCCGCCGTCATGCCGGCGTCGGCCGCCAGGTCTTTCAGCGCCATCGCGCGGCCATGGTGGGCCAGCGCGTGCAACAGGCGGCCGCCGACTTCGACACTCTGGATGCCGCGCCGGCTTCTCCCGGGTGAATTCGACATAGACGAACCCGTTTGTTATAGTCGCACGAGCTTAACCGATGCCGGCCGCGCGGCGTCCACCGGACGCCATCCACACCCTGCGCGCCGCCGCCCCAACGCTTCGAAAGACCTGCCATGACCAAGGCCTTCGCGTCGCAAGCCGACCTCGACGACAAAAAAGTCACCTTCGGCAAACTGTCGGCCAACGCCTACGCCTACACCGCCGAGGGCGACCCCAACACCGGCGTGATCGTCGGCGACGACGCGGTGATGGTGATCGACACGCAGGCCACGCCGGTGATGGCGCAAGACGTCATCAAGCACATCCGCACCGTGACCGACAAGCCGATCAAGTACGTGGTGCTCAGCCACTACCACGCGGTGCGCGTGCTCGGCGCCAGTGGCTACAAGCCTGAGCACATCATCGCCAGCCGCGACACATACGACCTCATCGTCGAGCGCGGCGAGGCCGACAAGGCCAGCGAGATCGGTCGCTTTCCGCGTCTGTTTCGCAACGTCGAGAGCGTGCCACCGGGCATGACGTGGCCGACCATCACCTTCAGCGGCCAGATGAGCCTGTGGCTCGGCCGGCTCGAGGTGCAGTTGCTGCAGGTGGGCCGCGGCCACACCAAGGGCGACACCATCGCCTGGTTGCCGGAGCAGAAAATCCTGTTCTCCGGCGACCTGGTGGAGTTCGACGCCACGCCGTACGCGGGCGATGCCTACTTCCAGGACTGGCCGCACACGCTCGACAAGCTGGCGGCGATGAAGCCGCGCGCCTTGGTGCCGGGCCGCGGCGCGGCGCTCACCACGCCCGAGCAGGTGGCCGCCGGCCTGAAGGGCACGCGCGACTTCATTGCCGACGTGTGGGGGAGCGTCAAGGCCGGCGTCGCCGCTGGCAAAGACCTGAACGCAGTCTACAAGCACACGCTCGACACCCTGCGCCCCAAGTACGGCCACTGGGTGATCTTCGACCACTGCATGCCGTTCGACGTGACCCGCTGCTACGACGAGGCCACGCAATATGCCGATCCGCGCATCTGGACGGCCGAGCGCGACCAGCAGATGTGGCAGGCGCTGGAGTCCTGACGTGTTGGCCCCCACGCTCACTGCGTTCGCTGCCCCCCGAGGGGGCGCTCAGTCGGCTTGGGAACGGCCCGGCGCCGACTGACTTTCATTGGCGATGGACTACCAGCAGGTCGTCTTCCCGTATCGCCGCTGCGCCGACCAGGACGCGGCCACACCGGCGCATCACGCGGTGGTGGTGGTAGGCGCCGGACCAGTGGGGCTGTCGCTGGCCATCGACCTCGCGCTGCAACAGGTGCCCGTGGTGCTGCTCGACAACGACGACCGGTTGTCGAGCGGCTCGCGCGCGATCTGCTTTGCCAAGCGCACGCTCGAGATCTTCGATCGCCTGGGCGTCGGCTCGAGCCTGGTGGACAAGGGCGTGTCGTGGAACACCGGCCGCGTGTTCCTGCGCGACGAGCCGATCTACAGCTTCAACCTGCAGCCTGAGACCGCGCACGAGCGGCCGGCTTTCATCAACATCCAGCAGTACTACGTCGAAGGCCACCTCGTCGAACGTGCGATGGCGCTGCCGCTGATCGAGCTGCGCTGGAAGCACGAGGTCGTCGGCGTGGCCCCGCACGCCGAAGGCGTGTCACTGCAGGTGCAAACGCCCTACGGGGCCTACCCGCTCGAGGCCGGCCACGTGGTGGCGTGCGACGGCGCGCGCTCCAGCGTGCGTCAGCTGATCGGCCAAGAGGCCAAGGGTCGCACGTTCAAGGATCGTTTCCTGATCGCCGACGTGCGCTTCAAGGATGCGGTGGATTTTCCGGCGGAGCGCTGGTTCTGGTTCGACCCGCCGTTCCACCCGGGACAAAGCGTGCTGCTGCACAAGCAGCCCGACGGTGTTTGGCGCATCGACTTCCAGCTCGGCTGGGATGTCGACCCCGAGACCGAGAAGCAACCCGAACGCATCATGCCGCGCGTGCGCGCGCTGCTCGCGCACTCGGCGATGAAAGACGCGCAGTTCGAGCTCGAGTGGGCCAGCGTCTACAGCTTCTCGTGCGAGCGCATGGCGCGCTTTCGCCACGGCCGCGTGCTGTTTGCCGGCGATGCCGCGCACCGCGTGTCGCCGTTCGGTGCGCGCGGCGCCAACTCCGGTGTGCAGGACGCCGAGAACCTGGCGTGGAAACTCGCTGCGGTGCTGCAGGGGCGCGCGGGCGACGCGCTGCTCGACAGCTATGGCACCGAGCGCGAATACGCGGCCGACGAGAACATCGGCCATTCGACGCGCGCCACCGACTTCATCACGCCCAAGAGCGAGATCAGCCGGCTATTCCGCGATGCCACACTGCAGCTGGCGCGTGACCACACCTTCGCGCGCGCGCTGGTCAACAGCGGTCGCTTGTCCACCGCCACCACGCTGCACGACTCACCGCTGAACACGCCCGATGTCGAGAGTTTCTACGGCGCCATGGAACCCGGCGCGCCGGCGCTCGACGCGCCGCTGCGCTGCGACGGCCGCGACGGCTGGCTGCTGCGCCAGCTGGTTAGCGGCGCGTTCAGCGCGCTCGTGTTCGACGGCGAGCATGCAGCGGCTGTGGCGCAGGCGCTGCGGCAAGCCGCCGAAGGTCTGGTGTCGATGCAGGTGCTGCTGATCGCAGCCGGCGATGGCGCCCGGCTGCCAGGTGCGCGCACGTTGGTCGATGGGGCCGGACTGATTCGCCGCCGCTACGACGGCGCACCCGGCACCGCTTACCTGCTGCGGCCCGACCAACACGTGTGTGCCCGCTGGCGTCACGCGTCGCGCGACGCGGTGCGGCGCGCGCTGCAGCGCGCGTTGGCGCTGCATTGAGCCGGTGCAAGCGCCCGCCAAATCCGAGACGCCATGCCGCTCATCACCACGCCCCACTTCGAAGCCGCCGACGCCTTCTACGAGGCGCTGATCGACGCGCACCGCGACCTGAGTGCCGCGCAGAGCCACGAGTTGAACGCCAAGCTCGTGCTGCTGCTGGCCAACCATGTCGGCAACACCGCCCCATTGAACGAGGCGCTCGCCGCTGCGCGTGCCAGCGTGCTGCGTGGCGGCCAACCCGACACCAAGGAGAAGACATGAGACCCCCACGCTTGCTTCGTTCGCTGCCCCGCGGCCTGCATGCCGCAAGGCGCTCGCCAGCCGCTCGCGAGCGCGCAGGCGCTCGCTCGGCGCAGGCTCACCCCCCCGAGGGGGCCTCAGCCTCCTTGAGGCGGCTCGGCGGAGGCTGACGATGAGCGAATCAGAACCGCGCTATCAAAGCGGCTTCGGCAACGAGTTCGCCAGCGAGGCCGTGCCCGGTGCGCTGCCGCAAGGGCGCAACAGCCCGCAGCAGGCACCGCACGGTCTGTATGCCGAGCTGCTGTCGGGCACCGCGTTCACTGCGCCGCGTGGAGTCAATCGCCGCACCTGGATGTACCGGCGCCAGCCGTCGGTGGTGAGCGGCGCTTACGTGCCGTACGAGCAGCCGTTGTGGACCAGCGGCGCCGGCGGCGGCATCGACATGCCACCCGACCCGCTGCGCTGGAACCCGTTTCCGATCCCCGACGCACCGCTCGATTTCGTCGACGGCATCCGCACCCTCGTCGCCAACGGCGACGTGCAGGCGCAAGCGGGCATGGCGGCGTTGATCTACACCGCCAACCGCTCGATGAAGCAGCGCGCGCTGGTCAACGCCGATGGCGAGATGCTGTTCGTGCCGCAACAAGGGCGCCTGCGTGTCACCACCGAGCTCGGCTGCATGGAGGTGGCACCGGGCGAGATCGCGCTGCTGCCGCGCGGCCTGGCGTTTCGCATCGAGTTGCCCGACGGCCCGTCGCGCGGCTACGCGTGCGAGAACTACGGCGCCCACTTCCGCCTGCCCGAGCTGGGTCCGATCGGCTCCAACGGCCTGGCCAACGCGCGCGACTTTCAGGCGCCGGTGGCGGCGCACGAGGCCGATGCAGGCGCGGTCGAAGTCATTCGCAAGTTCGGCGGCCGCCTGTGGCGCAACTCGCAGACGGCGACGCCGTTCAACGTGGTGGCGTGGCACGGCAACCTGGTGCCGATGAAGTACGACACGGCGCGCTTCATGACCATCGGCACCGTCAGCTACGACCACCCGGACCCGTCGATCTTCACCGTGCTCACCGCGCCCACCGACACGCCGGGCACCGCCGGCTGCGACTTCGTGATCTTTCCGCCGCGCTGGATGGTGGCCGAAGACACGTTCCGCCCGCCCTGGTACCACCGCAACGTGATGAGCGAGTTCATGGGCCTGGTCCGCGGCCAGTACGACGCCAAGCCCGAGGG
>JBIODO010000347.1:0-4654 GCA_044445225.1 Burkholderiales bacterium | reverse complement strand
GGCAGCAACTGCGTGCGGTCTTCGAGCACGCGGTCGTAGTTCAGGCCCAGCGGCACGAAGTACAAGTCGCGCTCGCCGTGGGTGTGAAAGCCGCGCAGCATGTAGTCGAGCACGCCGAAGCGAGGCTCGCGCAGCCGGCCGTCTCGCGTGAGCCCGCCTTCCGGATACACCGCCTGCGTGACGCCGGCCTCGGTGGCCATCGCGATGTAGCGCTCGAGCACGCGGCGGTACAACTCGTCCTTGGAATTGCGGCGCACGAAGTAGGCGCCCATCGCGCGGATCAGCTGCTGCAGCCCCCACAGCCGCGCCCACTCGCCCACGGCATACGACAGTGCGGCGCGCTCGGCCGAGAGGTACGACGCGATGATGTAGTCCATGTTGCTGCGATGGTTCATCACGAACACGACGGTCGCGTGCTCGGGTATCGCCGCCAGCCCGGCATCGTCGGTGTAGCCGATGCGCACGCGGTACAGCGCCTGCGACAGCTTCTTGCCGATCCAGTAGCCGACCCGGAAGTACATATAGGCGTTGAAGGCCGGCACGATCTCGCGCGCATAGCGCTGTGCTTGCGCCAGCGCCACCTCGCGCGGCATCTGTTGTGCATCGGCGAACGTGCGCGCGGCGTTTTGCACCTTCTCGTCGAACACCAAGCGGTCGATCATTGCTTGGCGCCGTACCTGCTGGAACGGCCGGATGTGGATCGGCAGGTGCTGCGACACCTCGTCGAGCACCTTGTTGGCGCGGCTGCGTATGAACCAGCGCGCGCTGGGCATCAGCAGGCGATCGAGCAATGCCCAGACGGCCAGCAACGCGACGATCAGCGCCAGCCACAACGGCACGGTGATGCTTGACGACAACTCGGGCACCCTCCTGTCGGGCGCGACTGTACGTCACGCCCACTGGCCGGCCCGGCCATACGCCGTCAGCGCTTGCCTGGGCGCTTTCGATTCAGTGAGCGGCCGCCTTGTCGCCCCACAGTTGCTTCAACCGCGCATCGCGTCCGCACGCCGAGCGGTAGTACTGGTAGCGCAACGGGTTTTTCTTGTAGTAGTCCTGGTGGTACTCCTCGGCCGGATAGAACGCCCCGACTGGCACGATCTCGGTGACGATCGGCTCTTTGAACGGCTTGCTCTTTTGCAGCGCGGCCAGCGATTCCTGGGCCGCCTTGGCCTGTGCGGCGTCGTGCGTGAAGATCACGGTGCGGTAGGGTGAGCCGTGGTCGCAGAACTGCGCATCCTTGGTTGTGGGGTCGATGCTGTGCCAGTAGCGATCGAGCAGCTGTTCGTAGCTCACCTGGGCTGGGTCGTAGACGACCTGCACCGCCTCGGCATGGCCGGTGCGCTTGGACGACACCTGCTCGTAGCTCGGGTTGGCCACCGTGCCGCCGGTGTAGCCCGAGGTGGTGGAGATCACCCCGGGCACCTTGTCGAAGTCGGCTTCGACGCACCAGAAGCAGCCGCCGGCGAAGGTGGCCTTGGCGGTTGCCGCGGGCACGGCCGCTTGCGCGCCGGCCCAGCCGGCGGCTGCGCACAGCCCGAGTGCCACCAGCCAACGCACAGCTGTGAGGATGCGCGCGTTCATTGGTGCACCCCTCGCGCTGCGCGCGTTCCCGCCGAGCGGGAATGAGCCCCTTCGGGCGGCCGGGCGGGGCTCATGCCAGCTCCGCCACGAACTTCAACGCGACGCCGTTGTTGCAATAGCGTTTGCCGGTGGGCGGCGGGCCGTCGTTGAACACGTGGCCCTGGTGACCTTCGCAACGCGCGCAGTGGTACTCGGTGCGCGGCAACACGAGCTTGAGATCGGTCTTGGTGCCCAGCGCGCCGTCGATCGGCGTGTGAAAGCTCGGCCAGCCGGTGCCGCTTTCGTACTTGTGCTGCGACAGGAACAGCGGCAGCTCGCAACCCGCGCACACGAAGGTGCCTTTGCGTTTCTCGCCATTGAGCGGGCTCGAGCCGGGGCGCTCGGTGCCCTCCTGGCGAAGCACCGTGTATTGCTGCGGGCTCAGCCGCTCGCGCCACTGCGCGTCGCTCAAGTGCAGCGGCACGATGTCGGGCCGGGCGGCGGCCGGCGGCGCGGCGGCGTGGGCCCTATTGGCCAAGCCGACGGCAGCGAGCAGCGAAAACAGATTGCGGCGTGTCATGGTGCGGACCTCAGTTGCCGGAACATTGTCGGACTGCGATGAGTCGGTCGAGGCCGGTTTTTCTTGCACTACCACGGTCCGCACGGATCAACGGCCCGTGATGCCCAGCAGCTCGACCTCGAACTGCAGCGTCGCGCCCGGCGGAATCACGCTGCCGGCGCCGCGGTCACCGTAGGCGATCGCCGGCGGGCAGGTGAGTTTGGCCTTGCCGCCGATCTGCATGCGCTGCACGCCTTCGGTCCAGCACTTGATCACGCGGTCGAGCGGAAACTCCGCCGGCTGGCCGCGCGCGTACGAGCTGTCGAACTCCTTGCCGTCGGCAAACGTGCCGCGATAGTGCACGCGCACCTTGTCGCTGGCCTGCGGGCTGGCGCCGCTGCCTTGCTTCAGCGACCGGAACACCAGCCCCGAGGGCGTGACCTGCGCGCCGGGTTCCTTGGCGGCGACGGCGGCCAGGTCGGACTGCGACCACGCCGAGGCGGCGATCGCCAGCGCGGCGACGGGGACGAACAACGAACGAGCGATCAAGTCTGGATCTCCTGTCGAATGGACCACAACGAAAGCAAAGCGACGGCCACGACCACGGATCAACGCGGCGCGTCGTCGTCACGCACGAACAGTTCGGGGTCGACCATCGTGCGATTCAGGCTCAGCGACCAGTGAAGATGGGCGCCGGTGACGCGACCGGTGGCGCCCACCGCGCCGACGCGCTGCCCGGGCGCCACCTCGTCGCCGGGTTTGACGTCGATCGCGCTCAGGTGGCACAGCATCGTCAGCAGCCCGGCACCGTGGTCGATCCACACCGTGTTGCCGTTGAAGAAATAGTCGCCGGTATCGATCACGCGTCCGGCCGCGGGCGCGACCACCGGTGTGCCGGTGGCAGCGGCGATGTCCATGCCGCTGTGCGGATTGCGCGCTTGCCCGTTGAACACCCGGCGCAGACCGAACGAGCTGGAACGCACGCCGGGGGTGGGCGGCTGCATGCGCAAGGCTGATGGCCAATGCTCGCTGAAAGTGGCAGTGACTTCGTTCTGGCGAGCGCGTTCGCGTTCGTAGCGCGCCATGTCCTCTTTCGACAGATCGACCGTTCGCTGCGGCACCTTCAGATGCTGCTCGGCGTACTGCTTGGCTTCGATGGTGTAGGCCACCTGCGCGTCGGCGCCCCCGGCCCGGCGCACCAGGATCGCGCTGCTGCCGGGCTTGGCCGACAGCGGGATACCGAGCACGGCCACCCACCCGGTGGTGTCGCCCACCACCAGCAACGGCACGCCACCCGAATAGGCGTGCGGCCGTGCCGGCGATGGACCCAGCGGCAGCGTGGCCACGCCGCCGGGCACGATGAGTTGGGTGGGCAGCTCCGGCATCGCTGCAATGCACGGCAGAGCGAGCGCACAAACGAGCACGGCAAGCAGCGCACGCCGCGCCGCATGCCGCATTCGACAAATCGCCCGTCGCATGAGGCGATTGTCGCGCCTCATGGCGCGCGGCAGTTTCGAAAACGAAAGCAACCGATGAAACTGCCGCCGGGTGCGTCGCGGTGCCTCGTGGCGCGCCGCGAGGCCGGTGACGACTTGCCAGGCCCGCCCGCGCTGGCATCGGCAGTGTGAACAGGCCCTAGGCGCGCAGCTTTGGCGCCAGGGTGGCGAACTGTTCGTCCTGCGGTTGCGCCGGCAGGACACCGGTGGCACTGGCCTGCGCCACCACCTGCGTCAGCAGGCGAATGCCCAACGGCGCCAGCGCGCGCTCCCACAGCTCGCGCGCGCCCTCGCCCGGTTTGACGAAGCACCAGTCCTGCGCGGCGATGGCGCCGGCGTCCATGCGCTCGGCCAGGTGATAGATCGAGCCGCCCGCGATCGCATCGCCGCACTTGACCGTCCACTCCACGGCGGCGATGCCGCGATGGCGCGGCAGCAGCGACGGGTGGTAGCCGACGCCGCCCAGCCGCGCCTTGGCCAGCGCATCGGCGTCCACACGGGCGTGCGTGTGCGCACAGACGATCAATTCGGTGCCGTCGGCGATCTCGGCGCCAGGCACGTGCCGGGCATCGTGCTGCACGCGTGTCGCGATGCCCAACGCCTGCGCGCGCAGCGCCAGCCGATCGTCGGCGGCCGGCGTGACGACCAGCAGCACCTGCACGTCGACCTTCGCCAGTTGATCGAGCACGGTCGCACCGAAGTAGCGTGAACCAACCAGGGTTATTTTCAGGGGCACGGTAGCTCCACGGTGGGTGACTGGAACGTGAGCATCACGCGCGGCGCCGCTTCAACATGCGCGGCGTGATGCGCGACGGCCGCACTTCACTTGGACCACGAGTCCTTCAATCCCGTGATGCGATTGAACACGGGCGTCGTACTCGAGTGGTCGATGCGGTCTGTGACGAAGTAGCCGTGGCGCTCGAACTGGAAGCGCTGGTCCGCTGCAGCCTCGGCCAACGAGGGTTCGAGCCACGCCTGCGCCACCGCGAGGCTGTTGGGATTGAGCGCTTGCAGGAAATCCCGCTCGCCGGCATCGGGC
>JBIODO010000346.1:0-4715 GCA_044445225.1 Burkholderiales bacterium | reverse complement strand
GTGGCCCAGTCACGCAACGGCAGCCACTGGATCAGCGAAGTGTCGCGACGCGCGGTGCGCGCCGGCGACCGCTGGATGATCGTGACGATCTCGCGCGACATCACCGAGCGGCGGCGCCAGGAACAGTTGCAGGCGCTGCAGCACAGCGTCACGCACCAGCTGTCGCAGACCGGTGCCAAGCGCGCGGTGCTCGAGGCCGTGCTCGCCGACCTGAGCGCGACGCTGCGTTTCGAGCAGGGCCTGTGCGTGATCGCCGACGACGAGCGCGTCGGCGTGCGGCGGCTCGCGGCATGGCATCGCGACGGCATGGTGCCCGTCGACGCGCGCGCCGACGCCGACGCGCTGGCCCTGTCGCTGGACATGCCGCCCGGGCGGGTGGCGCAGCGCACGCACGGCGGCCAGCAGCGCTTCATCGTCGCGTTGCGCGCCGACGGCAAGACGCTCGGTGCGCTGGCGCTGCAAGGCGACGAGATGGCGCCGCTGGCGCAGTTCGAGCCCGTGCTGGTGACCATCGGCGAACAGCTCGGCCAGTACATCCGGCGCAAGCAGGCCGAGCGGGTGCTCGCGCACAGCGAAGCGCGCTTTCGCTCGCTGACCGAACTGTCGTCGGACTGGTACTGGGAGTGCGACGTCTACCACCGCTTCGTCAGCTTCGGCGGCCGCAGCGCGCGCGACTTCGGCCAGCACGACTGGCGCAGCGCCTTCTTCGGGCGCACCGTGTGGGAGCTGCCGCACCTGGTGCGCGAGAGCGCCGACTGGGGCGCGCACCGCAGCCAGCTGATGCGCCGCGAGCGCTTCATCGATTTCCAGTTCGCGGTGCGGCTGCCCGACGGCTCACTGCGCTGGACCAGCGCCAACGGCGAGCCGTGCTACGACGCCGACGGCGAGTTCACCGGCTACCACGGCGTGTCGCGCGACATCACCGAACGCAGGCTGGCCGAAGACTCGATCCGCCACCTGGCGACTCACGACACGCTGACCGGCCTGCCCAACCGCACGCTGTTCATCGAGGAGCTCGGCCGCTCGATGCGAGAGGCGCGCCGCGACGGCCGGCAGCTGGCGCTGCTGTTCGTCGACCTCGACCACTTCAAGATCATCAACGACACGCTCGGCCACGATGCCGGCGATTTGCTGCTGGCGCGGATGGCCACCTCGCTGCGCGAATGCCTGCGCCCGCACGACCTGGTGGCGCGCCTGGGCGGCGACGAGTTCGTGGTCTTGGTGCGCCACCCGGCCGGCCACGACGAAGCCGCGGTGGTGGCGCGCAAGCTGCTTGCCGCGGTGACTCAGCCGATGTCGCTCAAGGGCCAGGAGTGCCGCGTCAGCGCCAGCGTGGGCGTCTGCATCTTCCCCGACGGTGCCGACGACGAAGCCCAGTTGATGAAAGGTGCCGACATCGCGATGTACGAGGCCAAGCGCGAAGGCCGCAACGCGTTTCGCTTCTATTCGACCGACGCGGTGCCGCAGTCGCCGCTGCGGCTGCGCATGGAATCGAACCTGCGCGCGGCGATCGAGCGCAACGAGTTCACGCTGCACTTCCAGCCGAAGATCGATTTGGCGAGCGGCCGCATCATCGGCGCCGAGGCGCTGCTGCGCTGGACCAACGCCGAGCTGGGCTCGGTGCCGCCGGCGCAGTTCATCGCACTGGCCGAAGAGACCGGGCTGATGCTGCCGATCGGCCGCTGGGTGCTGCGCGAGGCGTGCGCACAGCACATGGCTTGGCGCGACCAGGGCCTGCCGCCGATTCCGCTGTCGATCAACCTGTCGCCGCGGCAATTTGCCGACGCCGAACTGCTGCGCGACCTCGAACGTGAGCTGAGCACGAGCGGCATGCCGCCGCAGGCGCTGGAGCTCGAGGTCACCGAGAGCGTGGTGATCAGCAGCCCCGAGCGGGCGCTGGCCACGCTGCAGGCGGTCAAGCGGCTGGGCGTGCGGCTGGCGATCGACGACTTCGGCACCGGCTACTCGTCGCTGGCGCAGTTGAAGCGCTTTCCGGTCGATGCGCTGAAGATCGACCGCTCGTTCATCCGCGGCCTGCCCGGCGACAACTACGACGCCGCCATCACCGAGGCGATCATCGTCATGTGCCGCACGCTGCAGCTGACGGTGGTGGCCGAAGGCGTGGAAACATCCGGGCAACGCGAGTTCCTGCGCGAGCGCGGCTGCACGCAGATGCAGGGCTACCAGTTCAGCAAGCCACTGCCGGCAGACCCGTTTGCCGCACTGGCTCGACAGCACTTCGCGACTGCCGACGCCTGCTGACTCGCGCGACTCGTCGCCGCGACGCTGCAGGCAGCCGACGCGTCGACTCAGCGCATCACCGCACGGCCACCGCTTCGAAGCGCATCAGCACCTCGCCGCGCGAGTCGATCAGCTCGAGCCGCTGTCCGACGATGCGCCAACGGGCCACCGCCGCCAGCGCCTCGAGAAACGCGCGCTCCTGCTCCATGCTGTCTACGCAAGCCATCATCGTGCCCGCGGTGCGGCCGAACGTCAGCCGGTCGCCAGCCAGCGTGTAGCCGCCCGCGATGCGGTTGCAGCCGCCCGAGCCGGACACGCGGTGCTGGGCCGGCTGCAAGATGAGATGCGGTTCACGCTGCGGATCGGCCACCGCCACCGGCTGGCCGCGCAAGGTCAGCAGCTTCCAGTAGGTGTCCTCCAGCGACGCGGTGACCGACGACGGCGCCTCGCACGCCGACTGCGGCGCCATCGCCACGAAGCGCTCCACCTGCAGCATCGGGCGCGGCGTACCGCCATCTTCGACCGCACGCATCACCACGCGAGCGTCCACCGTGGCGAGCGCCGGCGCGCCCGGCGCCGACCGGGCCGCCACGTAGGCGGCCTGCAACGCCGCACTGGCGCCCTCCGGCACGATCGGGAATTGATCGCCGCTGGCGCAATCGAAGAACGATGCTGCGTCGGCCAGGTAGCGGTACAGGCCGCGCATGCGGCGCGCCTCGCCCGCCGCGCCGACGCCGCCGACGCGGCGCAGCAGCATGTTGTCGACACGGCGCACGTCGCCGGCGCCGAACACCGGATACGCGGTGTCGCTGGTGAACAGCAGCTGCCCGTTCAGCGTGATGCGGCCACGCACCGCGTAGCGGCGGTTGGCGTCGATGCGTGCGGGGTCGACACCGATCGCAAAGGCGATCGGCACCGCGGGCGACGCGACGCGCGCGCTGGCCACCACCAGCGCCGGCGCGTCGGCGCGCGACACGTCCTCCAGCGTCGCCTCGAACACCGCATCGCTCGGCAATGCCATGCGCTCGCGGTAGGTGGCGGTACCGCTCACGGTGAAGGCCGGCGGGGTTGCGGTGGTGCAGGCCGCGACCAGCGCCGCCAGCAGCAGCCACCCGCACCGGTGCGTGGCCCGCCGGGCGCATGCAAGCACAGGGTGAGTCATCGTGTTCTCGAATGGCAGCGGGGCGCGTCGCACCGCCGAGCCGCGCACTGTACCGCCTGCCCGATTCGATGGCACAGTGCGCCACCTTCGAAAGCGAGGGCTCGATGCCCGCCTTGCCCAACCTGTCCGACCTCTGGCACGTGATGGCGCTGGTGCCGGTGACGCTGCTGCCGATCATCAACCCGCTCAGCGCGGCGGCGGTGTTCAGCCTGACTGCCGGCAGCGAGCCGCGGGCCATCCGCCTGCTCGCCCGGCAGGTGGCGATCAACTGCTGGTTCGTGCTGGTGGCGTCGTTGTTCGTCGGCACCTACGTGCTCGACCTGTTCGGCATCTCGTTGCCGATCGTGCGCATCGGCGGCGGGCTGCTGGTGGCCACATCGGCCTGGCGCATGCTCAATCGCAGCGACGACGACGACGTGCGGGTGGCTGTGAAACGCTCGCAAATGGGCGAACTGCCGCGCGCCGAGGTCGTCAAGCGCAGCTTCTTTCCGATCACCTTCCCGCTCACCACCGGGCCCGGCACGATCGCCGCGTCGATCGCCATCGGCGCGGGCATGCCGCGCCAACCGGCGCTGTACGTGCTCACCGCACTGGCGGTGACGATCGGCGCCACGCTCACCGTGGCGGTGGTCTACCTCGTCTACCGCAACGCGTCGGCGCTGATGGCGCGGCTGGGCGAGGTGGGCATGCTGGTGATGACGCGCCTGCTCGCCTTTGTATTGCTGTGCATCGGCATCAGCATCGTGTGGGCCGGCTGGGCGGAGCTGAACGGCATCACGACCCCGCCCTGAGCGATCAGCGGGCGGGGCGGCCCTGGGCGTGTCAGTCGTCGCGCTCGCGCGGCGGTACCAGGCCAGCCGGCACGGTGCCGGTCCAGTTGGACTCGACGTCTTCGAACTCGGCGTAGTCGGACTCCGACACCTCGAGGTTGTCGCCAACGCGAAAATCCTGCTGCCGGGTTTCGCGCTGGTCGCGCAGGTCGGCCGCGGTGTGCAGCGGCCTCAGGCCCTCGATCAGCATGTCCATGTGCGGCGACGGCTCCTCGGCGGCGAGCACTTCGGCCTGCTCGATCGCCTTGATCAGCACCAACGACGACAAGCCTTCGATGGCGGCCCAGCCCCTGCGCTCGAGCGCGTCGTGCACCAGGATCAGATGGCGCATCGTCTGCACCTCGCTGGTTTCGTGCGCCAACAAGCGGGCGCTCAGCTCGGCGCACAGTTGCGACAACGATGCCGGCTCATCGGCCGGGCGCGGCCGCCTGCGTTCGGTGAGCACCACATGCAGCTTGCCCTCACGCCGCTCCAAGCCGATC
>JBIODO010000345.1:0-4730 GCA_044445225.1 Burkholderiales bacterium | reverse complement strand
GACCAGCTCGAACTCGAGCTTTTGGCCCTCGCTCAAGTTGGAGAGGCCGGCGCGCTCGACGGCGCTGATATGGACGAAGGCGTCTTTGCCGCCATCATCGGGTTGAATGAAGCCGAAGCCCTTAGTGGCGTTGAACCACTTAACGGTTCCCGTAGCCATGGGAAGTAACCTTTCACGTATAGATATGCTGCCCGCCCGCGGATGAGCCGTGGGCCGGCCGTCGAATGCGCACTTGTGTTCGGGGCAAGTCGATGGCGTGGCGCCGAACAAGTCGGGGGCACAGCCAAGTAGTTGTCCTTCTATCGACGGCCTTTATATGGGCGCTCCGGCAGCCCTTGGCAAGGACGATTACGAGTGGTCAGCCAGGCGGTCGAAGTCGGCCAACACGGCGGCAATCAGGCTTTTCAGCCGGGCATCACCGCGGCCGGACGCCTCGTCGAGCAGGCCGAGCAGATAGCGCGCCTGGTCGGCAGCCTGCGACCAGGTCTCGGCAGGGAGTGCCAGCAGCCGGCGCTCCAGCTCGTCCTGGCGGCGGCGCAGGCCGGCGCGATCGGCCTCCACTTCGGCGGCCATCCGGCGGAGATCGGTGGCGTGCTGGGCAGCCATGCCGCGACGCGCGTCGAGATCGATCGGCTTGTCGGTCATGATCGGGCTCCTCCACCGCGATGCCGCGCGCCGGGCCGGCCGATGTCCAGCACATTCGCTGCCGGCTAGTGACATATATGTCCGCCGCACCCCTGATAAACGCCGGCCGCAGGCCCCATTTCAAAGGAGCCTTCCCCGCACTTCGAATAAGGCAAAGTGTCATGTCAACACGAACCACCGAGACGACGGTGACGTTCAGCCGCTCCTTCACGCTGTCGGCAGTCGACGGCGTGCTGCCCGCCGGCACCTACCGCGTCAGCATCGATGAGGAGGAGATCGAGGGTCTTTCGTTCCGCGCCTTCCAGCGCGTGTCGACGACGCTGCATCTTCCCGCCAATCCGGCGCCCGGGCGCAAGCGCGAGGTGGTCCAGATCGATCCGCAAGAGCTCGTGGGCGCGCTGGCCGCCGACGCCGCTTAGGCGCGCGGTGTCGCTTGCCAGGCACCTGCCCGCGGGCTGCGCGCTGCGCCGCGCAACGGCCGAGGATGCGCGTCACGTCGACCGGCTGATGCGGCCTGCCGATCGTGCGGAAATCGAGGCACTGGAAGGACGGCCCGTGGCCGAGTTCCTCGCGGAGGCGATCGCAGATAGGTCGCGCGTGCTGACCATCGACCGTGAGCCCGTGGTGCTCTACGGCATCGCCGCCTGTGACGGCCTGCCCGGCCATTCGACGCCATGGCACGCCACGACGGCAACCATCGCGCATGAAGATCTGATGACGGTGATGTGGCTGTCGCGACTTCAGATTGACTTGTGGCACCGCCATTCGCCCACCTTGCAAGCACTGTGTGACAGCCGGAATTTCTTCCGTCGCGATTGGCTGGAATGGCTGGGCTTCATCAAGGGTGGCCACCTGGCGGCGTTTGGCGCAGCGCGCTTGCCGTTCGATCTCTATGTGCGCCGCGCCGGCCGCATCGATTGCAGCTGCACCTGCGCAACACCATCTTGAAGCAGTGAACCCCTCGACAACGTCGGACCAGGAGCTGCGCCGCATTGCGGCCTCTTTTGCCCGTCCCAGTCGGCGGCGAGGACTCGTCCAGCTGCTCACGTCATTCGGCCCGTTTCTTCTCTCCTGCGCCGCGATGTACGTGGCCTATCCGATCTCCGGGCTGCTCTCGCTTGCTCTCGCACTGCCCACCGGCATGCTGTTGGTGCGCATCTTCATCGTGCAGCACGATTGCGGCCATGGCTCGTTCTTCGCCTCGCGGCGCGCCAATCTGCAGGTCGGCCGGCTATGCAGCCTGCTCACGCTGACGCCATTCGCCAATTGGGCCCATCAGCACGCCCTGCATCATGCCAACTGGAACAACCTCGAGCGCAGTGGCGGCAGCGACATCTATTCCGCCTGCCTCACGGTGCGCGAGTATCTCGCGTTGTCACGCTGGCGCCGCCTGCTCTATCGCCTGCCGCGTCATCCGCTGGTCGCCAACATCGTGCTGCCGCCGCTGGTGTTCGTGTTGCTTTATCGGGTGCCGTTCGACACGCCGCGCGCTTGGGCGCGCGAGCGCTGGTCGGTGCACCTGACCAACGCCGCCCTGGTCGCGCTGTTCGGCACGCTGGTCGTGCTGTTGGGCTGGCGCGAGGTGCTGATGGTGCATCTGCCGGTCATGGTGGTAGCCTCGATCCTGGGCGTCTGGCTGTTCTCCTTGCAGCACCGCTTCGAGACGGCGCGCTGGACGGCGCGCGGCGACTGGAACTTCGTCGCGGCATCGCTCGACGGCTCGTCGTGGTTCCGCTTGCCGCGCCCCTTGCACTGGCTAACCGGCAATATCGGCTTCCACCACGTCCATCATCTCAATCCGCACGTGCCCAATTACCGCCTGCGCGCCGTGCACGACGCCGTGCAGCCGCTGCGCCCGACGCCGCCGCTCAGTCTGCGGCGGGGACTCGCCGCGCCCTGGCTCACGCTCTGGGACGAGGCCACCCGACGATTAGTGCGCTTCCGCGACGCCCGTCTGCCCGCGTAGAGACGGAGGGGCAGTCGACCTTGGGTTGCAAGAGCCCCGGCCATCGGCCATGTTGAGAGATAGTGACTTCCTCGACCACGGCCGACCAAGAGCTGCGTCGTATTGCGGCCTCTTATGCCCACCCAAGCCACCAGACTGGACTGCTCCAGCTTCTGACGTCGTTCGGGCCTTTCCTCCTCTTCTGCGCCGCGATGTACGCGGTCTATCCGATCTCCGGACCGCTCTCGCTCGCGCTCGCACTGCCCACCGGCATGCTGCTGGTTCGCATCTTCATCGTGCAGCACGATTGCGGCCACGGCTCGTTCTTCGCCTCGCGACGCGCCAATCTGCTGGTCGGCCGACTATGCAGCCTGATCACGTTGACGCCGTTCGCCTACTACGCTCGCCAGCATGCCCTGCACCATGCCGATTGGAACAACCTCGAGCGCAGTGGCGGCAGTGACATCTATTCGGTCTGCCTGACGGTGCGCGAATATCTTGCACGCTCGCGCTGGCGCCGCCTGCTCTACCGCCTGCCGCGCCATCCGCTGGTTGCCAACATCGTGCTGCCGCCCCTGATCATTCTGCTGCTCTTCCGCGTGCCCTTCGACACGCCACGCGCGTGGAAGCGCGAGCGCCGGTCGGTCTACCTCACCGACCTCGCCCTGGCCGCCCTGGTCAGTACGCTGGTCGCCCTGATGGGTTGGCGCGAGGTGCTGATGGTGCATCTGCCGGTCATCGTGGTGGCGTCGATTTTCGGGTTCTGGCTGGTCTCGCTGCAGCATCGCTTCGAGACGGCGCGCTGGATGGCACGCAGCGACTGGGACTTCATAGCGGCATCACTCGACGGCTCGTCGTGGTTTCGCCTGCCGCGCGCCTTGCACTGGTTGACCGGCAATATCGGCTTCCATCACGTCCATCATCTCAATCCACACGTGCCCAATTACCGCCTGCACGCCGCGCATGATGCACTGCAAGCATTGCGGCCGACCGAGCCGCTCAGCCTGCGCCTCGGGCTCGCCGCGCCCTCGCTCACGCTATGGGACGAGGCCACCGGGCGGTTGGTGCGCTTCCGCGACGCCCGCCCGCTGGCGCCGTTGGACGTGCTCAGCGCCGGGGTGTAGATTTACCGCATCATCGCCCGAGGATACCCG
Organism: Burkholderiales bacterium; assembly: GCA_044445225.1. GTDB lineage: Bacteria > Pseudomonadota > Gammaproteobacteria > Burkholderiales > Burkholderiaceae_C > JAEUPI01. The sequence continues at coordinate 986 of JBIODO010000345.1, read as the reverse complement.
GCGGCGATGGCTGAGAGATGTGTGTGCTCCCGCCCAAAAGCGAGGTGCACAATGAAGACGCTCCCGGACTGGCTCGTTCCGCCGGTCCTGTTCCCCGCTTTCCTGATTCTGCTTGTCGTGGCTTACGCAACCTTGCGTACGCCCAACTGAGGCCACGTCTCTGCGGCCCGAAAGGACTCGTATGTTACCTGCAAACACCAGCGCCTATCTGTGGGGTGCCTTCGGCGGCGCCGTCATTGTTGCCGTCGTCGGGTTCAGCTGGGGAGGCTGGACGACCGCCGGCACCGCCCAACGCAACGCCTCGACCGCTGCTCACGACGCCGTCGTGGCCGCCCTCGCGCCGATTTGCGTCGACCGGTTCCAAGGTCAAACCGACGCCGCCGCCAGGACTGCCGATCTCGCCAAGACCAGCACCTGGGAACGCGGCGCCGTCATCGAGAAGAGTGGCTTTGCCACCATGCCCGGCGCCAAGTCCGCCGACTCAGACGTGGCGCGTGCCTGTGCGGCGATCCTGGCCAACCCGCCGACGCCCAAGACCTGAGCGAGCACCCCAGCGTTTGAACCCTGCCCGCCGCTGCGGGCGAGGCCGGATGGAGGCCGGCACATGCAATACCTCGGAGTCATTCGCGGCGCCGGCACATTGGGCGCCGACGACGGCAACATCTTCGGCCGCGCCGAATACGACATCGACGGGTTTCTCACCCTGGCCCGCGAGGTCGTGGCCTCGGGCGAGCTGCGCATGTCCGCCCAAGACCTGAACAACGCCTTCGGGCGCAATGACTTGCGCCTGAGAACCGACGACGGACGGACCCTGCACGTGCGGTTCAGCGGCAAGCGGCTGAACCCCGCGAGCGGTGCAGCGCATGCCGACGTCAGTGGCGAGCTACCCACCGCGAAGCAGTGGCGGCGCTAGCCGCGTAGGGGCCGGTCCTCCTTCCGGACCGTCGAAACCGGTCGACACGCTGCGCCATACCGTCAGAATCAGG
>JBIODO010000344.1:0-4742 GCA_044445225.1 Burkholderiales bacterium | reverse complement strand
GTGCTCATGCGCGTCTCCTTCAGGCCGCCTGGCAGATCTGCGCCCAGCGCTCGATGCTCAAGTCGCCCTTGCAAGTCTGCAGCACCACCACGCCCGGTTTGGCGCTCTTGAACTGGTACGCGGTGTTCTTCGGCAGCATGCCCTGGTGGCCGCGGGTCAGCTTCATCCAGCCCATCCTGGCGCCCTTGGGTTCGCCCTTGACCAACACGGCGCCGTTGTGCTCGGCGTCGGGCACGATCTGCTCGCCCTGCAGCTTGACGAGGTGGATCTCGACCTCGCCATCCATCACGAGGGCGAACTCGTCGTGCGCGCAGGTGTACCAGGGCGACGTGCCATCGGCGCGCAGGCATTCGAGCACGTAGATCTGGTTCTGTCCGAACACCACTTTCTCGTAAGGCTTGCTCTTGCTCGCAATGTCGAAGCAGTTGGAGAAGGCGTAGTGCTTGACGTTGTCGGAGATCGTCTGCACGCCGCCTTTCTCGAAGCGGTCGAGCGACCCGAACTGGGTTTTGTAGGTGACGCTCATCGTCGTGGTCTCCTGTGGTGGTGTCGTGCCCGCTGCGCACTGTAGGCAGCGGCGCCTCACCACTGTAGAGGCCACACGGCGACCGCATTGTTCGTCGTAGTCGAACAATGATCCGGGAAAACCCGTGAACCGCGGTCCTAAACCTCGATCAACCGCTCCGGGATCAGGCCACGCGCGATCAACTCGCGATCCCACAGCGGCTCGCCGCCGGCAAACGCATGCGCCAGCGTCTCGATGAACAGCTTGGGCTTGAAAGCGCCGCGCTGCGTGCGCGGGTACACCGCCGACAGCCAGAACGACGACAGCTGGAACTCGCCGAGCACCACGCGCAGTTGCCCCTGGCAGATGGCGTCGCCGGCCACCAGCGTGGGCAGGCAGACCAGCCCGGCGTGCTCGCAGCCGTAGTCGCGCAGCAGGTGCACCGAGTTGCTCATCAGCGTCGGCTTGAGCTCCAGTGTGGTCAACTCATCGTGGCCATCGATCTGCCGGTGGAACACCCAGCGGTCGCGCGTCGGATACCCCGAATACAGGCCGAGCCGGTGGCCATACAGATCGCGCGGATGTTGCGGCGTGCCCCAGCGGCGCAGGTAATCGGGCGACGCGCAGAACACGCGCCGCACCGGGAACAGCCGCCGCGACACCAGCTCGTCGGAGGCGGCCGGAAAGATCTGCAGCGCGACATCGAAGCCGGCCTTCACCGGGTCGATCACCGCGTCGCTGACGAACAGGTCGAGCATCACCTCGGGGTAGCGCTCCTGAAAGTCACGCAGCAAGTGCGCCATGTGGCCGAGCACGAAGCCGGTGAGCGCGTGCACGCGCAACAGGCCCGCCGGCGAGCCGCGCACCTCGCGCATCTGGTCGACGATCTCGTTGGTGCGCGACACGAGTTCCGTGCAGTCGCGAAGGAACGCCTGGCCCATCTCCGACAGCCGCACCGCGCGCGTGGTGCGGTGGAACAGCGGGCCGCCGAGCAGGTCTTCGAGCTGCTGCACGCGCGCGGTGACCACCGACTTCGACAGGCGCAACTGGCGCGCCGCCTCGGCAAAACTCTGCGCCTGCGCCACGCGCACGAAGGCTTCGATGCTCAGGAAACGGTCCACAGCACGAGTGTAGGTGGCGCACCGTCACGACCGGTTGCAAGGCCAGCGCAAGCTCCAACTGGCGCGACGCGCCGGACGACGACAAGATGCAGCCCATGGTCATCAGACAGCCGACTCACGCTCCGCGGGCAGCGCTGCACTCGCGCCGCAGCCTGTTGCTCGCCGCAGCCGGCGGCCTGGTCGCCGGCTGCGGTGGCGATCCGTCGCCGCAGCCCAACCCCGGTTTGCCGCTGTTGCCGCGGCCACCGGTGGTGCCGGTCGACGGGCCGTCGTGGTCTGGCTTCGGCGGCGATGCACAGCACAGCGCGCTCGGACAGATCGCCGCGCAGCACATGGTGGGCTTCTATTGGTACACGCCGGTCGACCTGGCGCCCGACTTGTCCAGCGGCGCGCTGCTCACGCACTACGGGTCACCGGTGATCACGCGGCACAACACGGTGCTGGTGCCGCTGAGGGTCGGCCCCACCACGTTTCGTGTGCAGGGCCGCGTCGGCGCCACCGGCGACCTGCTGTGGCAGTTGACCAGCGACTACATCCCGCCGCCGCACCGCTGGACCCCGAGCTTCAACCCGGTGCTGACGCCAGCGGATCGCATGGTGATGCCGCTGGTCGGCGGCCGCGTGCAGGTGTGCGATGACCCCGACTCCGCCAACGCCGCCGCCGCGGTGAACAACCTGGCCTTTTACGGCAACGACGCCTACTTGGCCGCGCCGGGGTTGTACAACAGCGCCGTGTTCATCAACACACCGCTGACCAGCGACGCTGCTGGCAACGTCTTCTTCGGGTTCACGGTCACCAACATCGTGCCCGGGGGACCGGCCAGCGGCGGCGTGGCACGCATCGGCGCCAACGGCGTATCCAGCTTCGTGCTGGCTCGCACAGTCACTGGCAACGCCGGCCTGGTCAAACCCCAGACCAACTGTGCGCCGGCGCTGTCGCTCGACGGCAGCACGCTGTACATCGTTTTCAACACCGTGGTGCCGGTCAATGCCATCGCGAGTGGGCGCCTGGTGGCGCTCGATGCCACCACGCTGGCGCTGAAGGCCCAGGTGGCGCTCAACGACCCAGCCACTGACAGCGCGGCATGGATCAGCGATGACGCCACGTCGTCGCCATTGGTCGGGCCCGACGGTGACGTCTACATGGGCGTGCTCGAATCCAACGCGCCGGGTCATAACTATCGCGGCTGGCTGCTGCACTTCGACGCCACGCTGACGCAAGCGCGCACCCCGGGCTCGTTCGGCTGGGACAACACGCCATCGATCGTGCCCAAGGCGATGGTGCCGCAGTACACCGGAGCGTCGAGTTATTTGCTGCTCACCAAGTACAACAACTACGCCGGCGCTGGCGGCGACGGCAAGAACAAGATCGCGATCCTCGACCCGAGCGACCAAACGCAGGCAGACCCGGTCACGCCGAGCGTCACGGTGATGAAGGAGGTGCTCACGCAGTTGGGCCCGACCCCTGATCCCACCGGCCCAGCGGGCAGCGTCATGGAATGGTGCGTCAACACCGCGGCGGTCGACCCGATCACGAGCTCGGTGTTGATCAACAGCGAAGACGGCGTGCTGTATCGCTGGCATCTGCCGAGCAACAGCTTCAGCGAACGCATCACGATGAACGCGGGCGTCGCGCAGAGCTACACGCCCACCGCGATCGGGCCTGACGGGCGCATCTACGCGATCAACAACGCCTACCTGCACTCGATCGGGCAGTGACACGCCCGCGCATGACGGCGCGCGTACAGTTGCGCTGCCTCATCCACAAGACCAGGAGAACAAGATGCGCCATCCATTCGCTTGGGCCTGCGCGGCGGCCGTGTTCGCACTCGTCACCGCCTGCAGTTCGCCGCCCACGCGCCCGAACGGCTGGGGTGCACCCGAGGTGCTGGTGGCGCCGTCGAACTTCACCGGCGTGCACGGCCTGGCGATCGACGCCAAGGGCCGCCTGCTGGCCGGCACGGTGGTCGGCTACACGATGTGGCAGGTCGATCGGCAGACCGGCGAATCGAAGATCTTCATCGACGCGCCCGAAGGCCAGGCCGACGACATCGCGATCGGCCCCAAGGGCGAACTGGCGTGGACCAACTACCTGATGGGCGCGGTTCGCGTGCGCGACAGCGACACGTCGCCGAGCCGCGTCGTGGCCAAGGACCTGCCAGGCCTGAATTCGCTGGACTTCGACCGCCGCAACGGCAAGCTCTACGCAAGCCAGGTGTTCCTCGGCGATGCGCTGTGGGAGCTCGACCCCGCGGGCGTGAAGGCGCCGCGGCTGATCGCCAAGGACATGGGCGGCTTGAACGGTTTCGAGGTCGGGCCTGTCGGCATGATCTACGGGCCGCTGTGGTTCAAGAACTCGGTGGTCAAGGTCGACCCGTCCAATGGCGCGATCACCGTCATCAACAACCAGTTCAAGATTCCGGCGGCGGCCAACCTCGACGGCAAGGGCAACCTCTACGTGGTCGACACCGCCACCGGCGAGCTGGCACGTGTGGAGCTGGCCAGCGGCCGCAAGACGGTGGTCAAGCAGTTGAAGACCGCGCTCGACAACCTGGCCATCGCGCCCGACGGCACGATCTACGTGTCGAACATGGCCGACAACTCGATCGAGGCGGTTGACCCGGTCACCGGCAACGTGCGGCTGCTCACCAGCGGCAAGCTCGCGGTGCCTTCGGGCGTCAAGGTGGCGGGCTCGCAGCTGTGGGTGGCCGACATCTTTGCCTGCCGCGTGGTCGATCTGGCCAGCGGCCAGGTCAGCGACGTGGCGCGCATGCAGGCCTCCGACATGGAGTATCCGTTCGCAGTCGGCGTGTCGTCCAAGCGGGTGGCGTTGACGTCGTGGTTCACCGGCACCGTGCAGGTGCTCGACCGCGAGACCCGCAAGACGGTGCAGATGACGCATGGCTGGAAGGCGCCCTACGACGCGCTGCCGATGGAAGACGGCAGCCTGCTGGTGGCCGAACTCGCCACCGGCAGCATCTCGCGCGCCAGCGGCGCCGAATACAAAGATCGGCGCGTGGTGGCCGGCGGCCTGCAAGGCCCGGTGCAGATGACGCTCGGCAAGGATGGCGCGCTGTACGTCACCGAGGCGGCCGGCAAGCTGACGCGCATCAACCT
>JBIODO010000343.1:0-4773 GCA_044445225.1 Burkholderiales bacterium | reverse complement strand
GAATTCGCCTTGGGAGCGGCCCGGCGGCTCATCGCGGCGCGTTCACGGGTTCGGCGTCACGTTCCAGATCTTGGTCGCGTACTCGCGAATCGTGCGATCCGACGAGAACGCGCCCATGCCCGCGACGTTGGCGATCGCGCGTGCTGCCCATTGCTCGGGCTGGCGAAACAACGCGTCGACACGCCGCTGCGTCTCCATGTACGACGCATAGTCGGCCAGCAGAAAGTAGTAGTCGCCGCCCCACAGCAGCGAGTCGATCAGACCCCGATAGCGTCCGGGCTCGTCGGGTGAGAACAGGCCGGCCGCAATTGCATCGAGCGCCGCCTTCAGCGGCGGCTGGCTTTCGTACAGGCGCATCGGCTGGTAGCCGCTCTTGCGCTGGGCCTGGATTTCGGGCGTCTTCAAACCGAAGATGAAGATGTTGTCGTCGCCCACGTGTTGCCGGATCTCGATGTTGGCGCCGTCGTCGGTGCCGATGGTGAGAGCGCCATTCAGCGCGAGCTTCATGTTGCCGGTGCCCGAGGCCTCGGTGCCGGCGGTGGAGATCTGCTCCGACAGATCGGCGCCCGGCATGATCATCTCGGCCACCGAGACACCGTAGTTCGGCACGAACACGACCTTCAGCCGGTCGTCGAGTCGCGCGTCGGCATTGATGACCTGGCCCACGTCGTGCACGAGGCGGATGATGTTCTTGGCCATCGCGTACGACGACGCCGCCTTGCCGGCGAAGATCATCGTTCGAGGCTGCCAGTCCGCGGCGGGGTCGGCCAGCATCGCCTGATAGCGCGTGACCACGTGCAGCAGGTTGAGCAGCTGGCGTGTGTACTCGTGAATGCGCTTGACCTGCACGTCGAACAGGCTCGACGGGTCCACCGCGATGCCGGTGGTGCGGTGGATGTAGTCGGCCAGGCGCGCCTTGTTGGCGCGCTTGACCGAGGTGAATTCATCGCGGAACGATGCGTGCGACTGGTGTTCGCCCAGCTTGCGCAGCTCGTCGAGGTCGAGCCGCCATCGCGTGCCAATGCTGCGATCGAGTAGCCCGGCCAGGCCGGCATTGGCCTGCGCCAGCCAGCGTCGCGGCGTCACGCCGTTGGTCATGTTGGTGAAGCGCTCGGGCCACAGGCCGGCGAAGTCGGCGAAGATCGTCTTCACCAGCAGGTCGGAGTGCAGCGCCGACACGCCGTTGACCATGTGGCTGCCCACGATCGACAGGTGCGCCATGCGCACGCGGCGCTCGCCGGTTTCGTCGATCAACGAAAGGCGCGCGAGGAAACCCACGTCGCCCGGCCGCCGCTTGGCGGCGAAGTCGAGCAACTCCTGGTTGATGCGCAAGATGATCTCCAGATGGCGCGGCAGCACGTGCTGCATCAGGCTCACCGGCCAGGTTTCCAGCGCCTCGGGCATCAGCGTGTGATTGGTGTACGAAAACACCTTGCCGGTGATCGTCCAAGCGGCCTTCCACGCCATGCCGTGCTCGTCGCACAGCAGACGCATCAGCTCGGCCACGCCGATCGCCGGATGGGTGTCGTTGAGGTGGATCGCCACCTTGCTGGCCAGGTTGGCCAGCGTGCGGTTTTCTTCGAGGTGGCGTGCCAGGATATCTTGCATCGACGCGGCGACGAAGAAGTACTCCTGACGCAGCCGCAGCTCGCGGCCGGCCGGCGTGCTGTCGTTCGGGTACAGCACCCACGAGATGTTTTCGTATTCGTTCTTCACGCCGGCGGCACGCGCGTAGTCCCCGGTGTTGAAGGCATGCAGGTCGATGTGCGCCGGCGCCACCGCCTTCCACAGCCGCAACGTGCTCACCTTGGGCGTGTCGTGGCCCGGAATCACCATGTCGTGGGCCTTCGCAGCCACCTCGGCCGCGTGGCGCCAGATGGCGGTGCCACCCGCGTGCTCGACCCAGCCGCCAAAGCGCACCGGGTAGCTGACGCCGGCGCGCGGAAACTCCCACGGCGTGCCGTCGGCGAGCCACGGGTCGGGGTATTCCACCTGGACGCCGTGGTCGATCTCCTGAGCGAACATGCCGTATTCGTAGCGAATGCCGTAGCCGAACGACGGCACCCCGAGCGTGGCCATCGAGTCGAGAAAACAAGCAGCGAGCCGGCCCAGGCCGCCGTTGCCGAGGCCGGCATCGGGCTCCTGGTCGGCCACGTCCTCCAGTCGCTGGGCATGCAGTGCCAGGCCAGCAGCGACGCCATCGCGCAGGCCCAGCGCGGCGATGGCGTTGCCCATCGTGCGGCCGATCAGGAACTCCATCGACAGGTAGTACACCCGCCGCGCCTTGTGGGTGCGGTCGACCGCTTGGGTCGCGACCCAGCGGCGCGACAGCTGCTCACGCGCGACACGGGCCACCGACTGCATCAGGTCGTTGGGGCTGGCCAGCGCGGGCGCGACCCCCACGGTGTTGAGCAGGTGATCTTCGATGCCCTGGGTGGTGTTTGCGAAGGTGCTGGCAGCAGGTGTGGTCGTCATCGGTGCAGGTGAGGTTCAGAATGACCCGAAACACGCAATTTTCGCGCCGCCGCGAACTCGGTGATGGCCACGCCGTCCGGGCATGGATGGCCGGTGCCGGCGGCCGCGCGGGCGCCGGCGCATTACGCTGTGGTCAGCCGACGACAACACAACAGTGCGGGGACAAGTCATGACGCCCACTGAACTGGCCCTTAGCCTCGATCTGCCCAAGCGGGCGGTCGCCCTTGTTCTGGCCGGCGGACGTGGCAGCCGGTTGAAGAACCTGACCGATCGACGCGCCAAGCCCGCGGTGTACTTCGGCGGCAAGTTCCGCATCATCGATTTTGCGCTGTCGAACTGCCTGAATTCGGGCATTCGCCGCATCGGCGTGATCACGCAGTACAAGAGCCACAGCCTGATGCGACATCTGCAGCGCGGCTGGGCGTTCCTGAAGAGCGAGATGAACGAGTTCGTCGACTTGATGCCGGCGCAACAGCGAGTCGATGAAGAAAGCTGGTACCGCGGCACCGCCGACGCGGTGTACCAGAACCAGGACATCCTGGCGAGCTACCGTGCCGACTACATCGTGGTGCTGGCCGGCGATCACATCTACAAGATGAACTATGCCTTGATGCTGGCCGACCACGTGTCCAAGGGACGCGAGTGCACCGTTGGCTGCATCGCCGTGCCGCGCGCGGAGGCCACGGCATTTGGCGTGATGGCGGTGGACGACAAGTACAACATCACGGCCTTCGTCGAGAAGCCTGCCGATCCGCCGGCGATGCCCGGCAAGCCGGACCGCTCGCTGGCCAGCATGGGCATCTACATCTTCAACGCACGCTTTCTCTACAAAGAGCTCGAGCGAGACATCGCCGATCCGAACTCGAGCCACGACTTCGGCCGCGACATCATTCCCCACGTGGTGACGCTGGGCCAGGCGGCGGCACACCCGTTCGATCTCAGCGCCGTGGGGACACGCCACAATGAAGAACCGTACTGGCGCGACGTCGGCACGATCGACGCCTACTGGGATGCCAACATCGACCTCACCGCGACCGACCCGCTGCTCAACTTGTACGACACGCGCTGGCCGATCTGGACCTATCAGCCGCAGTTGCCGCCCGCCAAGTTCGTGCACAACCAAGACGACCGCCGCGGCATGGCAGTGGAATCGCTGGTCTCGGGCGGCTGCATCGTCTCAGGCTCGGTGTTCCGCTCGATACTGTATTCGAGCGTGCGCGTGCATTCGTATTCGACCGTCAGTTGGGCGGTGCTGCTGCCCGGTGTGCAGGTGGGCCGTGGCGCGCGTCTCCATCGCGTGGTCGTCGACCGCGGCTGCGAAGTCCCCGACGGCATGGTGATCGGCGAGGACGCCGACAACGATGCGCGGCGCTTCTACCGCACCGAGCACGGCATCACGCTGGTGACCCGAGAGATGCTCGACAAACTCCAACAACCATGAAAGATGGCCCCGCATGAAGGTGCTGCATGTCGCCGCGGAGATCTTTCCGCTGGTCAAGACGGGTGGCCTGGCCGACGTGGTGGGCGCATTGCCGCAGGCGCTGATCGAGGCCGGCGCCGAGGCACGCCTGCTGCTGCCCGGCCTGCCGGCCATCGCCGACGCGGTGCTGCACCAGACGACGCTGTACGAGTTCGGGCCGCTGTTCGGCGCCGGCCGCATTGCGCTGCGCCTCGGGCGCATGCCGTACAGCCATGTGCCGGCGTACGTCGTCGATGCGCCGTACTTGTACCGCCGCCCGGGTGGCCCGTACCAAACCGATGACGGCAGCGAATGGGGCGACAACCTGCAGCGCTTCGCGCTGCTGGGCTGGGTTGGCGCCCATCTGGCGGCTGGCGAGCTCGACCCCGAGTGGACGCCGCAGGTGCTGCACGCCCACGATTGGCACGCCGCGATGGCGTGCGCGTGGATGGATGCGCATCCGGCGCCGACGGCCGCTTCGGTGTTCACCGTGCACAACCTGGCCTACCAGGGGCTCTTTCCGCACGGCGACTTCGCACAGCTCGGCCTGCCGGCACGCATGATGCATGCGCAGGGGCTCGAGTTCCACGGCCAGTTGTCGTTCATGAAGGCCGGATTGAAATACGCCCGCCGCATCACGACCGTGAGCCCGACCTACGCCAACGAGATCGCCACGCATGAGTTCGGTTGCGGCCTCGACGGCGTGATCCGCGGCCGCGGTGGCGACGTTTCGGGCATCCTCAACGGGGTCGACGGCGCGGTGTGGGATCCCGCCACCGACTCCGCGCTCGCGGCGCGCTATTCGGCACGCGACCTGTCGGGCAAGGCGCGCTGCAAGG
>JBIODO010000342.1:0-4774 GCA_044445225.1 Burkholderiales bacterium | reverse complement strand
GCCAGCTGCGCCGACACGCCGCGCTCGGTGGCTGCGCGCATCGCGCCCTCGGCCACGTAGACCCATACCAGCAGGCTGAGCGCACGCACGCTGGCCAGGCGCCACGCCCAGATGCCGGCCAGCGGCCAGGCCAGCGGCAATACTTTGAGCGCCAGTGCGCGCGCGCCGGTGGGAGCCAGCCACAACTCCCACGCCAGGCCGAGCGCCATCAGCGCGACCAGCAGCGCCAGCAGGGCGGCCCGCGACGCCTTCATCCCTGCGTCGGTGCGACAGGTGACGTCGACGAAAGGTGCGGCAGACATCGAGGCATGATAGACGGCATGCAATCGACCTACGCGCCGACCTCATGGCCGGCCCACGTCAGCGCGACGTGGCGCACGCTGCGCACATGGCCGTGGGCCGACACCTGGCACACGCTGCGCCAGCGTTTTGCCGAGGACCGCCTGGGCCTCACCGCCGGCAGCCTGACCTTCACCACGATGGTCGGCCTGGTGCCGCTGATGACGGTGATGCTGGCGCTGTTCACCGCGTTTCCGATGTTCGCGCGCTTCCAGCAGGCACTCGAGAAGTACCTGCTGCAAAGCCTGGTGCCCGATGGCATCGCCAAGCCGGTGCTGGCGGCGCTCACGCAATTCGCCGCCAAGGCGAGTCAGGTCGGCACCGTGGGGCTGGCGGCGCTGCTGGTGGCCGCGTTGGCACTGGTGTTCACGATCGACCGCACGCTCAACGCGATCTGGCGCGTGCGCAAACGCCGCTCGTTGGCGCAGCGCGTGCTGGTGTACTGGGCGGCGCTGACGCTCGGCCCGCTGCTGCTGGGCGTCAGCCTGAGCATCACGTCGTATGCCATCTCGGCCTCGCGCGGGCTGGTCGATGCGATGCCCGGCGGCGTGAGCCTGCTGCTGGCCAGCATCGAGTTCGGCCTGCTGGTCAGCGGCCTGGCGGGGCTCTATCGCTTTGCCCCCAACACCTATGTCAGCTGGACGCATGCGTGGGCGGGCGGCCTGTTCGCCGCCGTCGGGTTCGAGCTCGCCAAGCGCGGCCTGGCCTGGTACGTGGGCCTGGTGCCCACCTACTCGGTGATCTATGGGGCCTTCGCGACCTTGCCGATCTTCCTGCTGTGGATCTACCTGAGCTGGGTGGTCGTGCTGCTGGGCGCGGTGATCGCCGCCTACGCGCCGAGCCTGGCCATGCGGGTGGCGCGGGTGCCCGACACGCCCGGCTACCGCTTCGCGCTGGCGGTGGCGCTGCTGCGCGAGTTGTCGCGCCTGCGCGGCGCCGGGCAGAAGGGCTTGTCGCTCGCCGGGCTGGCCGGCGCCGTGCACGTCGATCCGCTGCAGGTGGAGCCGGTGCTGGAGAGCCTGATGGCGCTCGACTGGGTGGCCCGCCTCGACGAAGACGGCGCGCGCCGCCACGTGCTGCTGGCCGACCCGCAGGCCACGCTGGCGGCCCCGTTGGTCGATGCGCTGCTGCTCGAGCCGACGCCACCCACCCAGGCATTCCGGGCGCGCGCGGCCTTTGCGTCGATGAGGCTGGCCGAGCTGTTCTGAGCCCCCCGGGGGCGCCCGGCGTGCAGGAAGGCGCGCCGCCGGGCTCAAGCCATGCGTTGGCAAGCCGACAACATTGCAGGATTCCCGACTTGGGCCCTGCAATGTTGCACGTCGACGTGCTGAGTGGTTACCTGATCTGCGGCGCCGGCTCGCTGGCGGGGGCCGCGATGCTGCGCATTGCCGACACCAGCGACGACCGTGCGCGCAAAGCGCTGCGCCTGAGCGAGTGGGGCTTCGTGGTGCTCGGCGTGGGCCTGCTGCCGGCCGGCCTGGGGCCTGCAGTCGTGCACCCCGCCAGCCAGTTCTCGCTGACGTTCTGCGCGCTGGCGGGCTTGCTGCTGCTCGGCAGCGGCCTGGGCGAGCTGCAAGGCAGGGGTCTGCCGCTGCGATGGCTGGTGGCGCTGATCGGGGTGTCGGCGGCCGTGCTGGGGTGGGCGCTGTCGTTGGGTGTGCGCGAACTCGGCGCCAGCTTCGCGGTGAGTCTGACCCTGCTGTCGATGTTGGTGGTGTGGCTGACCCGCGGCATGGTGATGCGCCCGCGCGACATCACCGAAGGCGCGCTTGGCATGTCGCTGGTGGTGCTGGCGGTGTCGTGCGTGGTGCGCCTGGCCTTCACGTTTGCCGACACAGGCCCGGCGCGCCAGGACCTGATGTACGTGCCCGAGCCGTGGCGCTCAGCGCTGGCCGTGCTCTACGGCGTCTTGCCGATGATCGGTGCGACGTTGTTGCTGACCTTGGTCAACGCGCGACTGCGCCACCAGTTGCGCATGCGCGCCATCACCGACGAGCTGACCGGCACGATGACCCGGCGCGCGTTGCGCGAGCTGGCGCCGGCGCTGATCGAGGAGCAGCAGCGTCAACAGCACGATGTGGCGGTGCTGATGCTCGACCTCGACCGCTTCAAGGATGTCAACGACACGCACGGCCACCAGATGGGCGACGCCGCGCTGCGCTTCGCCGCGCGCGTGCTGCACACGCACACGCGGGTCGACACGCTGCTGGCCCGCTATGGCGGCGAGGAGTTCGTCGCCGTGGTGCCGGTGGAAGACTTGCCCACCGCACGCCGGGTGGCCGAGCGGCTGCGCCATGCGGTGGAGTCGGCGCCCTGGTACGACGAACTGCGGCTCGCCGAGGGCATCACGGTCAGCGTCGGCGTGGCGATGGTCGATCGCGGGGAATCCCTCGATGCGGCGCTGAGGCGCGCCGACGAGGCGCTGTACCGGGCCAAGCGCGACGGCCGCAACCAGTGTCAGGTGGCGTTGGCCAAGGCGTGACCCGCCCCCGCGTGCCGCGCTCGCGGCACAATCGCCTGCGTACCAACAGGCAGGCGACCTTCAAGATGGCCACCGACTTCATTGCCGAGCTGCAACGGCAGCTGCACGAGCTCGAGCAGTCGGGCCTGTTCAAGCGCGAGCGCGTGATCACCACCGCGCAGGGCGCGCTGGTGCGCACCGCCGACGGCCGCGAGGTGATCAACCTGTGCGCCAACAACTACCTCGGGTTGTCGGCGCATCCGCAGGTGATCCGGGCGGCCCACCAGGCGCTCGACGATCACGGCTACGGCATGAGCTCGGTGCGCTTCATCTGCGGCACTCAGGACCTGCACAAAACGCTCGAGGCCCGGCTGGCACGCTTTGTCGGCACCGAAGACGCGATCCTCTACGCCGCCGCGTTCGACGCCAACGGCGGTTTGTTCGAGCCCTTGCTCGGCGAGCAGGATGCGGTCATCTCCGACGAGCTGAATCACGCGTCGATCATCGACGGCATTCGCCTGTGCAAGGCACAGCGCTGGCGCTACAAGCACAACGACATGGCCGACCTCGAGCGATGCCTCACCGAGGCGCGCGCGGCCGGCACGCGCTTTCGGCTGGTGTTCAGCGACGGCGTGTTCTCGATGGACGGCACCATCGCGCAGCTCGACCGCATGCGCGAGCTGTGCGACGCGCACGACGCGCTGCTCGGCATCGACGAGTGCCACGCCAGCGGCTTCATGGGCGCGCGCGGGCGCGGCACGCACGAGCACCGCGGCGTGTTCGGCAAGATCGACATCATCACCGGCACGCTGGGCAAGGCCCTGGGCGGTGCATCGGGCGGCTTCACCGCCGCGCGCCGCGAGGTGGTCGAGCTGCTGCGCCAGCGCTCGCGGCCGTACCTGTTCAGCAACACGCTGATGCCGGCGATCGCCGGCGCCAGCATCGCGGTGCTCGATCTGCTGGAAGGCAGCACCGCGCTGCGCGACAAGCTCGAAGACAACACGCGCTGGTTCCGCGACGCCATCGTCAAGGCGGGCTTCGACATCAAGCCCGGCACTCACCCGATCGTGCCGATCATGGTGTACGACGCGCCCAAGGCGCAGGCGCTGTCGGCGCGCCTGCTGGAGCTGGGCGTGTACGCGGTCGGCTTCTTCTTCCCGGTGGTGCCCAATGGCCAGGCGCGCATCCGCGTGCAGATGAGCGCGGTGCACGAGCGCGAGCACCTGCAGCGTGCCGTGGCGGCGTTCGCGCAAGCGGGGCGCGAGCTCGATTTGGTCAAGGCATGACCGCTGCTGACACGGCATGATCGCGCCGAAAATCCTCATCGTCGGCGCCAACGGGCAGATCGGCACCGAGTTGGCCGAGGCGCTCGCCGTTCGTCACGGCGATGGCGCGGTGGTGACCAGCGACTTGGCGCCCGAAGGTCGCGTGCCGCGTCTGGCGCACGAGGCGCTCGACGTCACCGACGGCGCGGCGCTGGCCACGGTGGTGGCGCGCCACCGCATCGACCGCATCGTGCTGCTGGCGGCCGCCTTGTCGGCCAACGGCGAGAAGCATCCGCAATGGGCGTGGAACCTCAACATGAGCGGCTTGCTCAACGTGCTCGAGCTGGCACGCACGGCCCGGCTCGCGCAGGTGTTCTGGCCGAGCAGCATCGCCGCCTTCGGGCCCACCACACCGGCGTGCGCGACTCAACACACGGTGATGGACCCGACCACCGTGTACGGCATCAGCAAGCTCGCGGGCGAGCGCTGGTGCGCCTGGTATCACGCCAGCCACGGCGTCGACGTGCGCAGCTTGCGCTACCCCGGGCTCATCAGCTGGAAGACGCCACCGGGCGGCGGCACCACCGACTACGCGGTGGAGATCTTCCACGCGGCGCTCAAGGACAGGCGCTACACCTGCTTCCTGCGCGAGGACACACGGCTGCCGATGATGTACATGCCCGATGCGATCCGCGCCACCATCGAGCTG
>JBIODO010000341.1:0-4827 GCA_044445225.1 Burkholderiales bacterium | reverse complement strand
GCAACGAGCGGCGCTGTCTGTCGAGCCGGTGCCGTTGCGATCGGCAGCGCATGGGCGGGGCCCATCCGCTTAATCAGGTTGTCACGCAACGGTCCGACAGTGCGTCTCCTCGATTTGCACTGAAAGGAAACGCGCCGTGAAGATTCGCAGCAGCCACTGGATGCCGCTCACCGCCTGCGCATTGGCGCTGGCCGCCGCGGCGGCGTCCGGCCAATCGTTGACGCATGTGCCCAGCGCCAATGCCAAGCAACCCGGTCTGGTCGCAGCGACCCAGTTGTCGCCGGAGCTGCAGCAAGTCGTGCGCGCCGCCGGCGCCTACGCGGTCGAAAACCCGTCGGCGGGCATCACGCACTATGGCTACGCCAACGTCAGTGCCACGGCACCCATGGTGGCCGCGCCGAACACGCTGTCCAACCTCGAGGCCACCAAGACCGAGCCCGACAAGAACACCTACCTGACGCTGCCGCGTCAGACCGGCCCCGACGCGGGCTACGACTACGGCGTCCACTTCCTGGTCCAGGGCCACGAGGCGGGCTCGGTCGTCGATCCGCCGGTCAACAACGTCAATCGACAAGGCGCCATCACACGCGTCAACCTGGACGCTGATGCCGCGCACCGCGTCACCGTGCTGGCAACCCAGGATGTCCATGGCAACCCGTTGCCCGCGATCGACGGCTCGACCTGGTATCCGTTCTCGCAGCGTCTGCTGCTGACCGCGGAGTTCGGCAACGGGCCCGGCGGCAGCGGCGGCGGCGTCTGGCAGGCCACTGCGGAGTACCCGTCACAGGCCGAAGCGCTGGGCGGTATTCTCGGCCGCGGCGGCTACGAGGGCATCCAAGCCGACCACGCCGGCAATCTGTGGATCGTCGAAGACGTGGGCGGCGCAGTGCCCGCGGCGGGCTCCAACGCGCGGGTGGCCAACAGCTTCATCTACCGCTTCATTCCGAAGAACCTGCGCAGCCTCACCGACGGCGGCAGGCTGCAGGTGCTGCAGCTGGCCTCCAGGGCGCACGCCGGCGCGATCGTCTTCGATGCGAGCAGCGCGCTGACCCAGGACCTGAAGGATCTGCACACCTACGGCAACGTGTTCGCGACCCGATGGATCACGATCCACGACACCGGCACTGACGGATTCGCCGACTTCGACGCCAACGCACTGGCCAAGCTGAAGAGCGGCACGCCATTCAAGCGGCCCGAGAACGGCGTGTTCCGTCCGGGCAGCGGGTTTCGCGAGTTCTTCTTCACCGAGACCGGCGACACCAACGCGACGTCGACCGCCAACGCCGAGCACGGCGGCTACGGCGGCATCATGAAGCTGACGCAGCCTCACCCGTCGAGCGAATCGGGCACGCTGACGCTGTTCTTCAAGGGCGATCGCGAGCACACCGCGCTCGACAACATCCAGTTCTGGAGCGAACACCGCGTGGTGGCGGTCGAGGATCGCGGCGACACGCTGCACGCGCAAGGCAACGGTGTGGCCAGATTGACCGGCGCGCTCGACTCGGCGTGGTTGCTCGACACCCGCAAGGACTACGCGATCGCGACCAACATGCCGGTGCGCATCATCGCGCAGGGGCGCGATGCGTCGGCGACGATCGATTCCGCGCTGCTCGGCTCGGCCGGCTACCAGAACGACGGCGACAACGAGATCACCGGCATCCATGTCTCGGATGGCGATCCGGGCGTCGGCGGCCTGCTCGGCGCCAAGAACCCGCGACCGTTTCGCGACGGCTGGCGCGTGTTCTACACGCAGCAGCACGGCGACAACCTGACCTACGAGATCATTCGCGCGCCGCAGGTCGGCGATGAGGCCCGGCACGGCGAGCGCGACGACGATTGAACGCCGGCGGCACGTCCGTGGAAACGCACGGGCGTGGTGCCTTGAAGCCGGCGCAGTAGGCTGCGATCGCGTCGAGGTCGCGCGCGCCACCCAGCAGGCGCGCATCGTCCATCCGGTGGTCCAATGCCGGTACACGCTGACGCCGAGGGACGCAGATGGAGGAGATCGCCGTGGCGGGTGGCTGGGCGCACCGCCACGTCGTCGCACTCACGCTCGCGCTGAGCGGCTCGGCTGCATCCGCCATGGGCGGATTCTTTGACGTCGACGACGCCACCGTGCTGGCGCCCGAGCGCTGCCAGGTCGAGACGTGGGCGATGCGCAGCGAGTCGGTGCGCTTGGCGCACGTCGGACCGGGATGCCGCGTCGGACCGCTCGAAATCAGCGTCACGTTCGAGCGGCTGTCACGCGACGAGCGCACTGATCGCATCGCCGGCGCGGCGCTCAAGGCAGTGACGGGCTGGCTGCCCGACGTGGATGTCGGCCTGGTCGGAGCCGCATCGCGCGACACGACAAGCGGCGTGAACCTGCTGACCGCCTATGTGCCGGTGACGTGGTCGGTCAGCAGCGCCGTTCAGCTGCACGCCAATCTGGGGGCCGACCGTCTCGGCGAACACGGCGCCACCAAGCGCCTGGGCATCGCCGGCGAGTGGGCGCTCGACGAGCGCTTCACGTTGCTCGCCGAACGGCTCGACGCGCTCGATCTGATCGTGACCCGGATCGGCCTGCGCATGGCGTTGGGCGAGCAAGCGAGCATCGACGTCGGCGGCGCGCGCATCTCCGGCTCCGGCAGCCGGCTGTGGGGACTGGGCCTGACCTTCGAGTTCGGGCGCTGAGCGTCACACGCTATCCTTCGGGCGCTGCGAACCAGCGTAGGAGGAAGTCATGACCCGCGACGAATGGCTCGATCAGTTCGTCGATGAGCTGCTGAAGTTGCGCCAGCATTTGACCGCCAAGTTTGCGCGCACGCTCGCGCTGCAGTGCTACGACGTCAAAGAGCATCCCCGCGTCAGGGCGCGCGAGTACGACGCCAGCCTGCGGCCGAAGCCAGCGCCGGCGGGCAAGCGGCCGAAGTGGCGCTGACACGCATGTTCAGCCGGGCCACCTCAGATCACGCCTGCGCTGCGAAGCGCCTCGAAGCGCTCGGCGTCGATGCCCAGCCAGTCGACATAGACGTCGCGGTTGTGCTGGCCCAGTTGTGGCACGGCGCCGTCGGTGCGCGGTGGCGTACCTGACAGCTTCATCGGCGTGCCGAACACCTCGACGCTCACGGTGCCGAAGGGCACCTGCACGAACATCTCGCGCGCGCGCAGGTGCCTGTCGCTCACGACCTCGTCGATGCGCTTGATCGGGGTCAGTGCGATGCGGTCGCCGGCCATTGCTTCCAGTTCGGCCTTGGTGCGGTTGGCGAACCAGCGTTCGATGGCCGGCCTGACACGTCGCTGGTAGGTTGCTTCATCGAAGCGCTTGGCCATGGTGTCGATCTCCGGGTCATCGCCCAATTCGGGCTCGCCGAAAATCACGCAGCTGTCGCGCCAGAGCTTGTCGGTGTAGCTGCCGAAGAAAACGAAACCGTCCTTGCAAGGGTACTGGCCATACGGTCGGGCGAACACGTGTTCGTTGCCGAGCGGCTCGGCGACCTTGCCATCGACGGTGTAGTTGACGATGGCACTCTCGGTGAGCGTGACGACCGAGTCCTGCTGCGAAATGTCCACCCGCTGTCCAAGCCCGCTGCGCTCCACGTCGCGCAGCGCCGCCAGCGTGCCGATGGTGGCGTAGAACGATGCCGCCAGGTCGCCGAGGATGCTGCCCACCCGCAGCGGCGGCTGGCCACGCTCGCCGTTCATCGACCACAGCCCACCGGCGGCCTGGGCGGTGCTGTCGTAGGCGGGCCGCAGTGAATGCGGGCCCTCGTGGCCATAGCCGCTGATGCAGGTGTAGATCAATCGGGGATTGAGAGCCTTCAGCACCGGCCAACCCAGCCCCAGCTTGTCCATCGTGCCGGGGCGGAAGTTTTCGATCAGCACATCGGCCTTGGCCGCCAGCTCGCGCAACAAGCGCTTGCCCTCCGGGTGCTTCAAGTCGAGGCTGACACCCAGCTTGTGGCGGTTGTACTGCGCGAAGTAGCCGCTGCCGGCATCGTGGCCTTCGGCGTCACGCAGGCGTGGCGGAAAGCTGCGCACGTAGTCGGCGTCGCTCGGATGCTCGACCTTGATCACCGTCGCACCCAGGTCGGCCAGCATCTGCGCGCAGTACGGGCCGGCCACCACACGGGTGATGTCGATGACGGTGATGCCGTGCAATGGAAGCGCTCGAGTGGTCACGCCTAAGCTCCTTCACCAGCCACCCGAGCTCAGCCATTCATCGAGCTGTTCGAGCCGGTCGCTGCCCCAGAACGGTTCGCCGTCGACGAAGAAGAACGGCGAGCCGAAGACCCCGCGGGCGAGCGACGCTGCGACGGCGTCGCGCAGGTCGGCGCGCGCCGCGTCGCTCTCGATGCCCTCGAGCATCTGCGCGGGCTCAACGCCGATGGCAGGCGCCAGTGCCGCCACGTCGGCCGCTGCGCCGAGATCACGCCCCTCGCGCCAGTAGCTGTCGAACGCCACCCGGGCGAAGGCGGCTTCCTGCCCCGGCTTGTTTCGCCGCACCCAGTAGAACCCGCGCGCCGCCGCACGCGGGTCCATGAACGGGTCGGTCAGCTTGCGAGCCAACTGCAGCCGGTGGCGGCGCATGTAGCGCGCGGTGTCGCGCAGCACGTAGTCGCACTTCAGCGGCGTGTCCAGCAGAGGCTTGAGTCCCATCGTCTTCATCACCGACACGCCGAGCAGCATGCTGTGCCAACGCACCTCGCGGCCATGGCGCGCCGCCAGCTCCTCGATGCGCAGGCTCGCGAAGTACCCGTACGACGACAGGAAGTCGAAGTAGAAATCGATCGGCTCGCGCGCCGTGGCCATCGCTACCGCTCCGGTCAGTGGATGGCGGCGTACATG
>JBIODO010000340.1:0-4835 GCA_044445225.1 Burkholderiales bacterium | reverse complement strand
GGGCGGAGGTGGGGCCTACGGCGTGGGCTACCACAGTCCAACCGAATCCCATGAAAGGGAGAGCAGGGTCAAGGGCGAAAGCCGCGGACGGCGCGCGTACCCGGCGCAGGCAACTCGGCAACGGTGCCTCCCATGCGCGCGAGCGCCGCAGCGAAGGTCTGCCACAACGACGCTTGCGGCCGATCGAAGCGCGGCATCTCGGGCAGCGGCAGTGGCGCCGGCTGGTTGCGCCGCACGCGCTCGAGGATGAAGTCGCGGCTGCTCATTGGGCATCCTCCGTGCTGCGCACTCCGGAATTGGCTACGACATCACAAGCGCTTCGCGCAGTTGTGAGCCTTCGCCGAAACTTCGTTTTCGCCTTGGGAGCGGCCCGGCGGCTCATGGCTTGCCCGCGCGGTGCTTGAGATACCACTGGCGAAAGGTCAATGGTGGCGACGACGGCACCTCGCGCTGGCGACCCCAGGCGTTGAAGGGGTTGTAGAGCAGCGTGCGCGGCAGATGCTCGATGCCCGCGGCCGCTGCCTCGACCGCCGCGCGATACAGCGTGGGACTGGCCAGCAGCTTGCCGGCCAGCCGCATCGCCTCGCGCTTGACCATCGGCAGCTGGTGGCGCTCGGCGATCACCTCGCGCCACTTGTAGATCTGCTCGTGGATGTTGATCTTGACCGGGCAGACGTTGGTGCAGCTGCCGTTCATCGTCGAGGCGAACGGCAGTGAGCTGTATTTGCGCAGGTTGAATGTCGGGTCGATGATCACGCCGATCGGGCCCGAGTAGGTGCTGCCGTAGCTCAGGCCGCCGCTGCGCCGGTACACCGGGCAGGTGTTCATGCAGGCACCGCAGCGGATGCACTTGAGCGAAGTCCAGAAGTCGGCCATGCCCAGCCGCTCGGAGCGGCCATTGTCGACCAGCACCACGTGCAGCTCGGTGCCCGGCCGCGGCGCACGAAAGTGCGACGTCATCTGCGTGATCGGCGAGCCGAGCGCGCTGCGCGACAGCATGCGCACGAAGACGCCGAGGTGCTCGATCTTCGGAATCAGCTTCTCGATGCCGATTGAGGCGATGTGCAGCTTGGGGATGTTGGCGCCGAGGTCGGCGTTGCCTTCATTGGTGCAGACCACGAAGCTGCCGGTCTCGGCGACCGCGAAGTTGGCGCCGGTCATGCCGGCCTGCGCCTTCAGGTAGTACGGCCGCGTGTGCCGGCGCTGGCTCTCGGCGAGGTAGGGCACGTCGTGGTTGCCGGGGTCGGTGCCGATCGTGCGGCCGAACACCTCCGCGACATCACTGCGCAGCTTGTGCACGGCAGGCACCACGATGTGGCTGGGCGGCTCGTCGTCGAGCTGCTGGATGCGCTCGCCCAAGTCGGTCTCGATGATCTCGATGCCGCGGTTGGCCAGGAACGGCCGCATCTCGCACTCGTCGGTCAGCATCGACTTGCTCTTCACCAGCGTGGTCACGCCGTGCGACTGCAGGATGTCGTGCACGATCTGGTTGTGCTCGGCGGCATCACGCGCCCAGTGCACCACCATGCCGTTGGTGGTGGCGTTGCGCTCGAACTGTTCGAGGTACTGCGACAGGTGCGACAGTGTGTGCTCCTTGATCGCCGACGCCAGTTCGCGCAGTTGTTCCCATTCGGGGATCGCCTCGCTTTCGTGGTCGCGCTTCTTGCGCAGGTCCCACAGCCGCTTGTCGTGGAAGTCGGCGTGGTCCTTGGCCTTGATGAATTTCGACGAGGCCTCGGCGTGGTCGATGCGCTTCATGCGCGGACTCCACGCGCGGGCTTCATGCTCGCGCCCCATTGAGCACCTGCGCGATGTGGATGAACTTCAGCGGCAGACCGATGCGCTCGGCGCAGCCGCGCTGGTGCATCGCGCACGACATGTCGGGCGTGACCACGTATTGCGCGCCGGCGCCGTGGTGGTCGTTGACCTTGTCGTAGCCCATCTTGGCCGACACCGGCTCCTCGAACACCGAGAAGGTGCCGCCGAAGCCGCAGCATTCGTCGGGCCGCTCGGGCCGTACCAACTCGAGCCCCTTCACCGCGCCCAGCAGCCGCGCCGGCTTGTTGAACGCGGGCTCGTCGATCTCCGACGTCTTGGCCGCGCGCAGACCGCGCAGCGTGGCGCAGCCGATGTGCAGCCCCACCTTGTGCGGGAACTCGGCCCACGGATAGTCGTAGACCTTCAGCACGTCGTGCAGGAAGGTCACCAGCTCGTGCGTGTTGCGCCGCACCTGCTGCACCGCCGGCGTCTGCTCGATCGCCGTCATCTGGTCGCGCACGTGGTGGGCGCAGCTGCCCGACGGCGTGACGATGTGGTCGTAGCCGGCGAAGTTCTTGGCGAACAGCGCTTCGGTGTCACGCGCGTCGGCGTGGCACCCGCTGTTGGCCATCGGCTGGCCGCAGCAGGTCTGGTCGAGCGGGTACTCGACCTCGCAGCCCAGGCGCTCGAGCAGTCCGAGCGTCGCGATGCCGACTTCCGGAAAGAAGGCATCGACATAACACGGCACGAACAAGGCGACCTTCACCCTCGTCTCCTGCGCGGTCACCGCCACCGGCAATGTCGCGCAATGTGCGCCTTGGCCGCGAGACGGGGTTGCGGTATGTCAAGAGCCGGCCAGTGTGCGGGTTGGGGCGACCCCGCGGTGGCCTCAGTTGTCCTCGGGCACCATCTCGATCGCGCCGCACGGGCACTCCGCGACGCACATGCCGCAGCCCTTGCAGTAGTCGTAGTTGAATTCGAAGCGTTTGCCCGGCCCCAGTTTGACGACGGCGTTGTCAGGGCACACGCCGTAGCAGTTGTCGCACTCGAAGCAGTTGCCGCAGCTCAGGCAGCGCCGCGCCTCGAACAGGGCGTTGTCCTCGGTGAGGCCACCCTGCACCTCGTCGAAGCTGCTGGTGCGGCGAGCCATGTTGAGTTGCGGGCGCACGGTCTTGGGCGCGTCGCTGTAGTACCACGGGTTCAGGCGTTCGAAGCTGGCCGGCGCATGCTTGGGTGCCGGCTGCAGCCGCGTGCCGCGCAGCCAGGCGTCGATGTGCCGCGCCGCCTTCTTGCCGTGGCCCACCGCCACCGTCACGTTGCGTTCGGCGGGCACCATGTCGCCGCCGGCGAACAGGCCCGCGTGGCCGGTCATCATCGTCGCCGGGTCGACCTGCACCACGCCATCCTTCAACTCAAGCCCCGACACGCCGTTGAGCAGCGACAGATCGACGTCCTGGCCGAGTGCCAGCACCAGCGAATCGGCCTGCAGCGTCTCGAACTCGCCGGTGGGCTGCGGGTTGCCCTTGGCGTCGAGCACCATCTTCTCGATCGTCAACGCGCCGGCATCGGCTCGGCTGATGGTCGACAGCCACTTGACCATCACGCCTTCCTCGAGCGCCTCCTCGACCTCGAAGTCGTGCGCCGGCATGCGCTCGCGCGTGCGGCGATAGACGATCACTGCCTCGGTGGCGCCCAGCCGCTTGGCGGTGCGCGCGACGTCGATCGCGGTGTTGCCGCCGCCATAGACGACGACGCGGCGGCCCAGCATCGGCTTGTCGGCGCCCTCCATCGAGCGCAGCACCGACACCGCGTCGAGGATGCGCGACGAATCCTTGGCCGGAATGAAGGCACGCTTGGCGATGTGCGCGCCGACCGCGAGGAACGCGGCGTCGAAGCGGCCGTCACGCATCGCATCGGCGATGTCGCTCACCTTGCAGTTGAGTTCGAGCTGCACGCCCATCGCCACGATGCGCTGCATCTCGGCGTCGAGCACCTCGCGCGGCAGACGGTACTTCGGGATGCCGAAGCGCATCATGCCGCCCGGCAGCGGCCCGGCCTCCTGCACGGTGACGCGATGGCCCAGCCGCCGCAGGTGATAGGCCGCCGACATGCCCGACGGTCCGGCACCGACCACCAGCACACGCCGGCCCGATTCGGTGGCCGGCGGTGCGAACGACCAGCCGCGCTTGAGCGCCTCGTCACCGAGAAAGCGCTCAACCGAGTTGATGCCGACGGCGTCGTCGATCTTGGCGCGGTTGCACACCGTCTCGCACGTGTGATAGCACACGCGCCCCATGATGGCCGGGAACGGGTTGTCGCGCGTCAGGTGACGCCACGCTGCTTCGTAGTCGCCGCCTTCGGCGTGGTACAGCCAGCCCTGGATGTCTTCACCGGCCGGGCATTGCGCGTTGCACAGCGGCAGCCGATCGACGTAGACCGGGCGCTCGGTGCGCCAGGTGCCGGTCTTGTTGGCCAGCGACGAGCCGGGGTCGAGCGTGATCGCGAAGGGCTTGTCCATGTCAAACGTTCGTGTCGAGCAGGCGGTAGCGTCGGATGTTGCGGTCGGCGTCGGCCTGGATCTGCGCCAGCATCTCGGGGTGACCCGGGTTGCCGAACAGGTGCGCGAAGCGCTTCTGCGGGCGCAGGTATTCGTCGACCGGCACGCGGTGGCGGATCTTGGTGACCCGAGTGACCTCGCCCTGCTCGGCCTCGAAGACCGGGAAGATGCCGGTCTCGCGCGCCAGCCGCGCCAGCTTGATGGTGTCGTGGCTCGCCGAGCCCCAGCCGAGTGGGCAGGGCACCAGGATGTGCAGGTAGCGCGCGCCGCGCAGGTTCATCGCGTGTTCGACCTTGGCCTCGAGGTCGTGCAGGTCGGCCACGGTGGCAGTGGCCACATAGGGGATCTCGTGCGCCATCGCGATGCGCGGCAGGTTCTTGCCTTTGCCGAAGTCGGCGCCCGGCTGCTCTCCCACCGCCATCGTGGTGGCCGTGCGTGCACCCGGCGGCGTGGCCGAACTGCGCTGCACGCCGGTGTTCATGTAGGCCTCGTTGTCGTAGCAGATGTAGAGCACGTCGTC
>JBIODO010000339.1:0-4873 GCA_044445225.1 Burkholderiales bacterium | reverse complement strand
TCGAGCCTGATCATTCCGGCGCTGGCCACACGCGCGTTCAGCGACAGGCAGCGCACGGTGGCCGGCTACGCGATCGGCGCCGCCGGATTCGCGCTCGGTCTGGTGTTGTCGGCGCTGTTCGATCTGCCATCGGGTGCGGTGATCGCCTGGGCGCTGGCCGGATGTGGTTTTCTCGCGGCAGCGGCGCACGGCCGGCGCGCGGCGCGCTGAATCCGGCGCTATGGTGGCTGGGTCTGCATCGCGAGGCAGCTTCCGCATGACCACGACCCCCGAAGCGCTGTCGCGCCCCGCCATCGAAGCCACCGCGCAGCGCATCGCGCCGCACGTGCGGCGCACGCCGCTGCTGCGCGTGAACGGCGCCGACTTCGGCCTGCCCGGCGTGCCGCTGGTGTTCAAGCTCGAGTATCTGCAGCACGCGGGCTCGTTCAAGGCGCGCGGCGCGTTCAACCATCTGCTCACGCGCGCGCTGCCCAAGGTCGGCGTGGTGGCGGCCTCGGGCGGCAACCACGGCGCCGCGGTGGCCTACGCGGCCGGACAGATGAAGGTGCCGGCGACGATCTTCGTGCCCAAGGTCGCGAGCCCGACCAAGATCGAGCAGATCCGCGCCTATGGGGCCACGCTGAAGATCGTCGGCGAGCGTTATGCCGATGCGCTGGCGGCCAGCGAAGCGTTCGTGCAGGCCAGCGGTGCGCTGCCGATCCACGCCTACGACCAGATCGAGACGCTGCAGGGGCAGGCCACGGTGGGCCTGGAGCTCGAGCACGATGCGCCGCAGTTGGGCCTGCTGCTGGTGTCGGTGGGCGGCGGCGGCTTGATCGGCGGCATCGCGGCGTGGACGCAAGGCCGCCTGCGCGTGATCGGCGTCGAGCCCGAGCTCGCACCAACGCTGACGCGCGCGCTGCAGGCCGGCGAGCCGGTGGATGCGCCGGCTGGCGGCATCGCCGCCGACTCGCTGGCGCCACGGCGCGTCGGCACGCTGGCATTCGAAATCGCCAGGCATCACGTCGAGCGCACCGTGCTGGTCAGCGACGACGCGATCCGCGACGCGCAGCGCGCGCTGTGGCGCGTGCTGCGGGTGGTGGTCGAGCCGGGCGGTGCCGCGGCGATGGCGGCGCTGCTCAGCGGCGCGGTGCGGCCCGAGCCCGGGCAGTCGGTGGCTGTGCTGCTGTGCGGGGCCAACACCAGCGCGGTGAGTTTCGACTGATCAGCGCGTCGACACGGCACATTCGGGCGAATGGTTCGCTTCGCGCAGATAGGCGATCAGGTCGGCACGCTCCTTCGCATCGGGCACACCGTCGTACGTCATCGACGTGCCCGGCACCGCCTTCAGCGGGTTGGCCAGAAAGCGATCCAGCGTCTGCGCGTTCCACACGACGTGCGCCTGCTTCATCGCCGCCGAATACTCGAAATTCGGCACGCTGCCCGACGTGCGGCCGATGAGGCCGCAGTGCTTGGGGCCGACGCGGTTTTGCGCCAGCGCGTGGCAGGCAGCGCAGCGCGCGTAGATCGCCTCGCCCCGCGCGGCGCTCGCCGGCGCCGCCTGCGCCGCCGCTGCCAGCAGCGGCAGCGCGCAGCACAGCGCAAACACCTGGCGCGCCGCGTGATGCGCCACGCGCATCACGCCACGAAGGCCGACGGCACCGGCGCCTCGCCGAGCACCTGGCGCAGCACGGCCCAGTGCATCGCCTCGTCGCCGAGGATGCTCGCCGCGGCCTTCGACAGGTCGCGATTGGCGAACAGCGGCACCGCGCCGAGGTAGGCACTGACGGCACCTTGCTCGAGTTTGGCGGCGAAGCGCAGCACGTCGGCCTGCGACTTGAGCTGCGCCACCGGAAAGTCGTAGGCCGGTTTTGCAGATGCCGATTTGCCGCCGAGCTTCTCGATCGTTTTGGCCAGCAGCTCGGCGTGTTCCTTGTGATGGCCCTGGAACGTCAATGCCAGATCGAGCGCGGGCTTTTGCAGCAGGTTGCTCTGCGCGCCCACCTGATAGGCCGCGATCGCCTCGAGCTCGGCAGCGAGTGCGGTGTTGAGGATCTGCACGTCTTTGGGATCGGCCGCGCCGGCGGCGGCGGCCAGCGTGTGGTTGCCCGCGAGCAGCGCCACCGCGGGCCCCGACAGCACGAGGGCCGAGCGGCCAAGAAAGAGGCGGCGCGCCTGCGCCAGCGTTGGTGTATCGAAAAACGAAACCATGATGACTCCTCAGGAGGGTAGAGACCGTCATCAGATGGCGCGCCGTCGAGCAGCGTTCCCGGCTGCGTGGCGCGCCGCCGCGCAGCGGCGCCTCGCAGCGAATCAGCGCGCTGGGCCGCTGCTGTCGGCGGCCGCACGTTGCAGCACGCTCGCCACGATGCGATCGCAACGCTCGCCGTCGAACGCAAAAGCGTCGGCGGTGGCCACGTCGATGTCGCGCGACAAGCCCTCGCGCAACAGGCCGCGCGCGCGGAACAGCCGCGTGCGCACCGTGGCCTCGGGCAGGTCGAGCGCGGTCGCAACGTCTTCGACGCTCATCTCCTCGACAGCGCGCAGGATGAACACGCTGCGAAACGCGTCGGGCAGGCGGTCGATGCAGGCTTCCATCAGGCGGCGCAATTCGGCACGCATGGCTACCCGCTCGGGTTGCTGGTCGGGGTCGTCCTCCATGCGATCCTCCATCGGCTCGTGGTCCTGTTCGGGCGTGGCGTTGTCCAGCGGGATCACTTGCGCGCCGCGGCCGCGGCGCAACCGTCCCAGCGACTCGTTGATCACGATGCGCGCCAGCCAGGTGGACAGCTTGGCCTCGGAGCGAAAGCCGTCGATCGCGCGCCACGCGCGCAGGTAGGCCTCCTGCAATGCGTCTTCGGCTTCGACGTCGCTCTTCAGAATGCTGCGCGCGGTGCGAAACAGCAGCCGGTTGTGGCGCCGCATGATGGCGGCGAAGGCCGGGCCGTCGCCGGCGGCGGCGCGCGCCGCCAGTTCGTGGTCGGCCAGCGACTCGCCGGCGCGCGTGCGCGGCAGGGATTCAGCGTTGGGCATGGGCACCTCCGCCCATTGGATGCAGCCGCCCGCTCGCGCGTTCCCGCGGCGCAGCCGGCGGCCGCGCGGCGGTGGGCGCGCGCTCAGCGCTCCAGGCGCAGGATGCGGCCATCGGCGTTGTCGGTGATCACGTAAAGCCAGCCGTCGGGCCCCTGCCGCACGTCGCGAATGCGCTCCTTCAGGCTTTCGAGCAAACGTTCTTCGCCGACCACCTGGCGGCCGTCGATCGTCAGGCGCACCAGCGCCTCGCCGCGCAGCGCACCGATGAACAGATTGCCCTGCCAGCCGGGGTAGCGGTCGCTGGTGAGAAACGCCATGCCGCTGGGCGCGATCGAGGTCGGCACCCAGTATTTGAGCGGCTGCTCGAAGCCGGGCTTGGGGCCCTCTTCGCCGATGCGCGTGCCGGTGACGTAGTTGCGGCCGAACGTGACCAGCGGCCAGCCATAGTTGCGGCCGGCGTCGATCACGTTGATCTCGTCGCCGCCTTGCGGGCCGTGCTCGCTCTCCCAAAGCTCGCCGGTGGCCGGATGAATCGCGGCTCCCTGCACGTTGCGGTGGCCCAGGCTCCAGATCTCGGGCAAGGCACCGGCGCGGCCGACGAACGGGTTGTCGGCGGGCACCGCGCCGTCGGGCTCGATGCGCACGATCTTGCCGAGGTGGTTGTCGAGCGTCTGCGCATCTTCTTTTCGAGAGAAGCGTTCGCCCAGCGTGACGAACAGGCGTCCGTCGCGCGCGAACACCAGGCGGCCGCCGCAATGCGCGCTGCTCGACACCTTGGGCCGCTGAACGAAGATCGTGCGCACGTCGGCGAGCGCATTGCCGGCCAGCTTGCCGCGCGCCACCGCGGTGCTGTTGCCGCTGTCGGGCGGGCGGGCCGGCTCGGCGTAGCTGAAGTAGACGAGGCCGTTGTCGGCGAACTTCGGATCGAGCGCCACATCGAGCAGGCCGCACTGGCCACCGACCGATATGTCAGGCAGACCGGCCACCGGTGCTCCCAGGCTGCCGTCCTTGCCGACGATGCGCAGGCGCCCCGGCCGCTCGGTAACCAGCATGCGGCCGTCGGGCAGGAAGGCCAGTGACCACGGGTTGACGAGGCCCTGCGCCACCGTGACGGGCTTGAGCGCGTCAGCGGCGCAGGCCGCGTTGCCGAGCACCACCGCAGCGATCAGCGCGAGGAACCGTGCGGCAGCACAGCGAAGACGCCGGAGGTCGCGTCGAGCGGCGGCTCGCGGGCAGGCGGGGTTGTGCATGGGCCGATGATGCCGCAGCGGCGACGGCCGATCCGGGTCGTGGCTATTGCGCCGTTGCCGTCAGCCACGCCTTGCGAATCAGGCGGCCACACAGCACCGACTCGATGGCCACCGGGTCGTTGCCGCTCAGGCTGACGCTGACCTGCCTCGCCAGCACGCCGTAGTAGATCTTGCTGGCATCGATCCACGGATAGAAGCCGAACGCACCCGGGCTGCTGAACGCGCCGTCGCCAGCGACCGGGTCGTCCTCGACCCAGTGTCCCACCGAGTAGTGCCAACTCTCGCTGGCCGGTATCGGCGCATACAACGCTTGCGTACAGGTCGCCGGGTTGGTGCACACGGCGTTGGCACCGAGCTGGTCGTGCATCAGCAGTTGCTGGCCCAGCACCCGCCGCAGGAACGTGGCGTAGTCCTGGCCCGTGGTCTGCACGCCGGCAGCCAGCTGCGGCGAATCGTAGGTGAACGCGATCCCCGCACCGAGCTGCGCCGCGATGGCGCTCTGCAGCGCCGCGTTGTTCTTGCTGCCCAGCTGCAGGTCGGTGTCGGCGAGCCATTGAAAGTGGCCGCCGTTGTAGTGGAACTTGCCCACTGCGCTGGCATCGAGATCGGAG
>JBIODO010000338.1:0-4924 GCA_044445225.1 Burkholderiales bacterium | reverse complement strand
CTTCGCGAGCGCGACCGATCGAGCTTCGCCGCCATGAACAGCGTCTTCAGCAGCGCGCGGTTGATCTCCAGCGGTTCGACGAACGCGGCATCGGCGGCAGCGCGAATCTGCGGAGCGCTCTCCGATTCGATGGCGCGCACCAGTTCGAGCAGCGGGTGGTACGGGCCGCTGCCGTCGACGATCGCCGCGCGCACGTGCTCGGGCACCACCAGCGTCGCCAGCGTCTCGCGCAGCGGCCGCCCGATGATGCGGTCGAGCAGCGAGAACACACCGCACATGAACAGCTCGCCGCGCGTCTCTGCGGCGCCGGAGGGCGACGCCAGATGGCGCATCAGCAGCCCGCGTCGCAACGCCGCGAAGTTCACCGGGCGCAGCCGCATGTCGTCCCCGGTGCGGGCCAGCATGCCGCCAAGCCAGCGGCGCAACGGCTGCTCGCCAAGCAGCGAGATCGCGTGGCGGAACGAGCCGGTCTCCAATCGCAATTGGCCGGGCGCCGCGGCCTGCACATGGCGCAGCAGTTCGAATGCGAGCAGCGGGTCGCGCATCAGCGTGTCGTCCAGCGCCTGCGCGTTGCGGCCCTGCTCGAGGTGCTCGATCAGCTCGAGCACCACCCCCACGTCGGGGCGCGCCTGCACGTGCGGCACCACCGGCTCTTGCAGCGGCCAGCCGATCACCGCAATGGCACCGCGTTCGAAACTGTGCTGCAGCTGCGCCATCGTGCGCACGCCGCCCTGGATGTGCGGGATGGCGCGCGGCGCGCTCTGCGCGGGCGCGCCGGCGGCCAAGCGGCGATCGTCGGCATAGTCGATCAGCGACCACTTGAAGCAGTGCAGCACCTCGCGCGGCAGTTCGCGCGCCGGGCGCCCCTTCAACAGCAGCTGATTGCCGCGCGCCGCCAGTTCGCTCAGCACACCGATGTTGGCCGGCTCAGCGGCCACGAACCACGGGATCTCGACCATCACGTTGCGATGGGGCCGCGCGCGCATCAACTCGGCCAGCAGCAGCTCCGACGACACGTTGAGCACGACGAGCCCGCCCTCTGCGGGCCACACCTCGCCGAGGGTCTGCAGCAGCGCATCGGCATTCGGCGTCACGCCGACGCGAAGCGGCACCACGGTCAAGCGCGTGGCGATGACGCCTTCGCAGCGATCGATCACCGGCGAATAGCCGAGCACCACCTTGCCGAGCACGCGGCCGGTGTCTTCGCCCATGGCGAAGACGGTTGCCGGTTCGGTGGAACCGATGTCCGTCAGCGCAGCCAGATGGCGAGCGGCCTGCAGGTCGGTGCGCGCGGCGGCCTGTTCGATGCAGCTGTCGAGCCAATCGAACGTGGTGAGCGTCTGGCCCGGCATGGTGGTGGCCTCGGGCTCCGGTGACGGCGATGACGCCGTTTGCCGTGGGTCGGTGCCGCTGTCGAGAGACCGGAGGGGCGGTGGATGGTTCGTCATGGCGTGGCGGCGGGCCGGTTGCACCCGCACATCGGTCATCGGCACACGCACGCTCGGGCTGAAGCGCCGGCGCGCTGGATCCGCCAAATTTGTCGCATGTGCGCGATCCCAGGCCCGGCCGCGGATGGCTCGGCCGGCTTGTGGCACGCTTGGCGTCTCGCCGCACACCTCCGCTCGAGCAGCGGGTTCACCCATGAAAGCCACGCTCGCTCTCGCCGCGGCCACCCCGCTGGCCGCACTGGCGCTCGTCGCCTGCACGTCGACCACGACGGCACAGTCGGGCGCCACCGCGGCCGACGCGTGCAACGCCCAGGCACAGGCGTTCGCGCTGCCAGACCTGCGCATCACCGAGGCGGTTGGCATCGAGGGCAACACGGTGCGGCCTGCCGGGGTCACCGCCGGCCCGCTGCTGGTGGCGCACTGCAAGCTGACCGCGCGCATGAACGAGCGCGTCGGCGTCGACGGCAAGCCGTATGACATCGGCTTCGAGCTGCGCTTGCCGCAGCAATGGAACGCACGCTTCCTCTATCAAGGCGGCGGTGGCAACGACGGGGTGCTGCGGCCTGCCGTCGGCCCGCAGGCGGCGCCGGGCTACGCGTTGAACCGCGGCTTCGCGGTGGTCACCACCGATGCCGGCCACCAGGGCCCGGACGCGAGCTTCGGGTTCGACCCGATCG
The DNA here is from genome assembly GCA_044445225.1 of Burkholderiales bacterium. Lineage (GTDB taxonomy): Bacteria > Pseudomonadota > Gammaproteobacteria > Burkholderiales > Burkholderiaceae_C > JAEUPI01. The sequence continues at coordinate 2,799 of JBIODO010000338.1, read as the reverse complement.
CGCGCGTGGACAACGCCTACAACGCGCACGACAAGGTGGCCGTCACGGCCAAGGAGATCGTGCACCGCTTCTATGCCAAGCCGGCCGAGCGCTCGTACTTCATCGGCTGCTCGGGCGGCGGCCGCCAGGGCATGATGTTCACGCAGCGTTTTCCGTCCTACTTCGACGGCGTGATCGCAATGGCACCGGCGATGCGCGTGTCCAAGGGCGCCACCATCGCCGCGGCGTGGGACACGCAGGCGCTGGCGGCTATCGCTCCGCCCGGTGCCGACGGCAAACCCGTGTTGAGCCGGGCCTTCAGCGATGCCGACCTCGCGCTGCTGCGCAAGGGCATCCTCGACGCCTGCGATGCGCAAGACGGCCTCGTCGACGGCCTGGTCTCCAATCCGGCGGCGTGCCGGTTCGATCCGCGCCAGCTGATGTGCGAAGGCGGTAAGACCACCGCTTGCCTAACGCCTGCACAAGTGGGCGCGCTGAAGAAGATCTTCGCCGGGCCCGTCGACAGCAGCGGCCGCAAGCTGTACTTCGGCTGGCCGTGGGACCCGGGCGTCGGCCATCCGCAGAACGACTGGCGCGCCTGGAAGCTCGGCAATTCACCGACCGCCGCGCCCAACTCGCGCCACGTGGCGCTGATGCAAGACGCGTTGCAGGGCTATTTCGTCACGCCGCCCGACCGCTCGTTGACCGTGTTCAATTTCGACTTCGACCGCGACCCGGCGCGGCTCGATGCCCATGCGTGGATCTTCAACACGGCCGACGACGTGGAGCTCGCCGGTTTTCGTGCGCGCGGCGGCAAGCTGCTGTTCGCGCACGGCATGGCCGACCCGATCTTCTCGCCCGAGGAAATGATCGACTACTACCAACGGCTGAACGCTCGCCACGGCGCGGCCACAGGCGACTTCGCACGCTTGTTTCTGATTCCCGGCATGAGCCACTGCCAGGGTGGCGCCGCCACTGACAGCTGGGACGGTCTCGGTGCGCTGGTGGACTGGGTTGAAAAAGGCCGGGCCCCGCAACGCATCGTGGCCACGGGCACCGCGGTGTTCCCCGGGCGTACGCGGCCGCTGTGCGCGTACCCCGCCTATGCGCACTACGACGGCGGCGATGCGCAAGACGCGGCCAGCTTCAGTTGCCAGGCGCCTTGACCGCCCGGCTGAACCCTTCAGCGCCCAGGCCGCACGAAACGCTTGCGCGCGCGCTCGACCTGGGCCCAGATGACGCAGTCCTCGACGTGATCGTTGATCAGCCCCATGGCTTGCATGAAGGCATACACGGTCGTGGGCCCGACAAAGGTCCAGCCTTGTCTCTTCAGATCCTTCGACAGCGCGATCGATGCCGCCGAGGTGGATGCAGTGCGCGGCTTTGCGAGCTCGTCGGCGCGAGGCTCGTGACGCCAGATGTAGGCGGCCAATGAGCCTTCGCGCTGTACCAGTTCCTGAGCGCGCTGCGCGTTGTTGATCACCGCCTCGATCTTGCCGCGGTGGCGGACGATGCCCTCGTTCTTGAGCAGCCGGTTCACGTCGCGCAGGCCGAAGCGCGCGACCCGGTTGAAATCGAAGGCCTGGAAGGCCGCGCGGAAGTTCTCGCGCTTGGCCAGGATGGTGCGCCAGCTGAGCCCGGATTGAAAACCCTCGAGACTCAGCTTCTCGAACAGGCGGTGGTCATCGCTGACCGGGAAGCCCCATTCGGTGTCGTGATAGCGAAGAAACTCCGGCGCGGCAGCGCACCAGCGGCAACGCGGCTTGCCATCGGCGCCCACGATGGTCGAGTTCATCGGGCAGCCGAACGAAGCTGGTGTCGAGCGCGTGCCGCGCGCAGTCAGGGCGCCGGCGCGGCAGCGCGCTGAAACGCCCGCAACGCGTGGTGCAGCGCCTGCGCTGCGCGCAGGTCGGGGCAGTACAGCACGAGGGATTGGTTGCTCATCCCCAGGGCCGACAGCAGCACGATGCCGTGCTCGGCGCGTGCCGCCGCCAGCTGCTCGTCCCACGGACCACTCCACACGCAGGCCAATGTGTTGGCGCAGGTGAGCGTCACGCGCGCCTCGCGGCGGTAGCTGCGCCCTGCCGACCCCTTCTCGGCATAGTCCACGCCCACGCTGCCGAAGAACACGCGCACCTCGCGCGGCCCGGCTCGAAACGAAATCGACTGATGCTCGACCTCGGGGTCCGAGATCGCATGCACGCCGTCGTGGCAATTCGTCAGCGCTTGTTCAACAAAGTCGCTCTCGGCGAAGCCCTGCGCCAGTGCAGGGGCCGTCCACATCCCGAGGACCACCACGCCAGCACCGATGCGACTCATCGTCGAAGCACCTACAGTCGAGCCGATGACCCGTAGCTTGCCTAATGACTGAGCTCTCGCGCAACGGCTTGTGCGAGGGGTTATCCCTCGTTTGCGCGTCATTCGACGCAGCTGTCGTGGGTTCAGACGACCCCGGCCTCGCGTAACCGTGCCACCTCGGCCTTCGAATAGCCGATTTCCGTGAGAATCGCCTCGGTGTGCTCGCCCAGCAGCGGCGCGCGGCGCCGGTGGCCGACACGCCGGTGCGGCTGTCGGAGACGCCGGGCGCGATCCGCCGCCGCGCGCCGCTGCTGGGCGAGCACACCGAGGCGATTCTCACGGAAATCGGCTATTCGAGGGCCGAGGTGGCACGGTTACGCGAGGCCGGGGTCGTCTGAACCCACAACAGCTGCGTCGAATGACGCGCAAACGAGGGATAACCCCTCGCACAAGCCGTTGCGCGAGAGCTCAGTCATTAGGCAAGCTACGGGTCATCGGCTCGACTGTAGGTGCTTCGACGAT
>JBIODO010000337.1:0-4927 GCA_044445225.1 Burkholderiales bacterium | reverse complement strand
TTCCGCCTCGCGGCCGAAGGCAAGAGCCGGGGCAGGCAACCCCCGCAGCGGCTGCGGCAGCGGGTGCAGACCTACTTCGATCCGCTGCCGTTCTTCTATCCACCGCTGGAGGCGCAAGCGACGGACACCTCGCGCTACCCGCTCAACGCCATCACGCAGCGGCCGATGGCGATGTACCACTCGTGGGAGTCGCAGAACGCCTGGCTGCGGCAGATCCACACCCACAACTACCTGTTCGTCAATCCGCAGGTGGCGCGCGCCGAAGGCATAGAAGACGGCGGTTGGATGTGGGTCGAGTCACCGTGGGGCAAGGTGCGTTGCATGTGCCGCTATTCGCAGGCCGTGGAGCCGGGCACCGTGTGGACCTGGAACGCGATCGGCAAGGCAGCCGGTGCGTGGCGACTGGCGCCCGACGCCAACGAGTCGCAGCGCGGCTTCCTGCTCAACCACCTGATCAGCGAAGAGCTACCTTCACGCGGTGCCGAGCCGCCGCTGTCGAACTCCGATCCGATCACCGGCCAGGCCGCCTGGTACGACGTTCGCGTTCGCATCAGCCGCGCCGACCCGAACGAGCCGGGCACTACCTGGCCGCAGTTCAAGGCGATGCCGGCGCTGCCGGGCACCGCTGCAACGCCGCGCTCGCTGGCTTACCTTGCCGGCGCCAGGGTCGCGAGAACGCGCCAATGACGCAGCTCGCGCTGGTGATCGACCTCAACGTCTGCGTCGGCTGCCACGCCTGCGTGACCAGTTGCAAGCAATGGAACAGCTCTGGCTCCGCCGGCCCGCTGGGCGACGAAGACCCCTATGGCGCCGACCCCCACGGCACCTTCTTCAACCGCGTGCAGACCTTCGAGGTCGGCGAATTTCCGAACACGCAGACAGTGCATTTCCCGAAGAGCTGCCTGCACTGCGAGGACCCGCCCTGCGTGACCGTGTGCCCCACGGGTGCGAGCTACAAGCGCGCCGAGGACGGCATCGTCCTGGTCGACTACGACAAGTGCATCGGCTGCAAGTACTGTTCGTGGGCCTGTCCGTACGGAGCGCGCGAATTCGACGAACAGCGCAAGGTGATGACCAAGTGCACGCTATGTGTGGACCGCGTGTACGACGCGAGCTTGCCGCAGGCACAGCGCAAGCCGGCCTGCGTGCTCGCGTGCCCGACGAGTGCCCGACTGTTCGGCGACATCCACGATCCTGACTCGGCCGTCTCGGTGGCAATCCGCGAGAACGCCGGCTACCAGCTGATGCCCGAATGGGGCACGCGCCCGGCCAACCACTACCTGCCGCGGCGCAAGACCGGCATGACCGTGCATCAGGAGGACCTGCAGCGAGTCGACAACCCGCTGAAGGTCGACGGCAAACAGCCCGAGACGACCTACCGCGGGCACACCCGCGAGGACTACGCGACCTGAGCCCGCGCGCCCATGAACCCCGCCTTCTCGGTCATCTTCCTGACCACCCTCATCGGCGCCGGACAGGGCTTGTTCCTGGCGCTCTATGGCGCCGAGCTGGGCGCCTTCGGCGCCGTGACGGTGGCCGATCTGCACGTCTTCATCCTTGCCGGCAGCGCGCTGGCGCTGCTGCTCAGTGGCCTCGGTCTGCTCGCCTCGTTCTTTCACCTCGGACACCCGCTGCGCGCCTGGCGCTCGGCGGCGATGTGGCGCACGTCGTGGCTGTCGCGTGAAGTGATCGTGCTGCCCGTGTTCATGGCCGGCGTGTTCGCCTATGGCATCGCGCACGGCCTGCGCCTGGGTGGCACGGTGCCGCTCGGCGCGCTGGTGGCGGTCGTCTGCATCGCGCTGTTCGTCTGCACCGGGATGGTCTACGCGTCGATCCGCTTCCTCCAGGAATGGGCCAGCCCGCTGACCCTGCTGAACTACCTGCTGCTCGGTTGTGCGTCAGGCCTCACGCTGGCGACCGCGTTGGCCGCGGCAACGGCCGACAGGCTGGTGCATCCCTGCGCCGCCGCTGCGGCACTTCTCACGTTGGCGGCCTTCGTCGCGCGCGCCGCCTCGCTGCGGCGCAACGCGCGGCTCACACCGCGCTCGACCCTGCAGTCGGCCACCGGCATCAAGCATCCGCGCATCAGGCAGACGGCGCAAGGTTTCATGGGCGGCTCGTTCAACACGCGCGAGTTCTTCCATGGCCGAGGCCCACGCGTCCTGCGGTCGCTGAAGTGGATCTTCATCACAGGAGTGTTTGCGCTGCCGCTGGCGCTGCTCGCGATCGGTGCAGCGATGTTGTCCGATCTTGTGCTGGCCGCCGCGTTCGCCGTCCAGTACGCCGGCTTGCTCGTCGAGCGATGGTTCTTCCTTGCCCAGGCGAACCATCCGCAAAACCTCTACTACCAGGCGATCTCGTGATGCCTGATGCGCAGTACTTGTCGCGCCTCCGTCTCGCCGCCAAGCTCGCGTGGGTGCCCGCATCGCTGTGGCTGGCTGCGCCGGCGCAGGCGATGGCCGGTCTCGCGCCGTCGGCTGCCACACCCTGGTGGATCTGGCCGCTGGCGCTGTTCGCCGTGTGCTTTCTGATGGGCGTCGTGGCGGTGCCGGCCGGCATCGGCGGCGGCACGCTGTTCGTGCCGATCATTGGCGGCTTCTTCCCCTTTCACCTGGACTTCGTGCGCGGCGCCGGCACCTTGGTGGCGTTGGCGAGCGCATTGGCCGCCGGACCGATGCTGCTGCGCAGCGGCATGGCCAACCTGCGCCTGGCGCTGCCGTTGGCACTGACGGCGTCGGTGGGCTCCATCGTCGGCGCCCTGCTGGGGCTCGCCCTGCCGCCATCGGTGATCGAGACCTCGCTCGGCCTCGTGGTTCTGAGCATCGCGGCGCTCATGTTGACTTCCAGGAAGTCGGAATTCCCGAGCGTGGTCGCGCCCGACCGCTGGGCGCTCGCGCTGGCGCTGAACGGCATCTTCGTGGACGGCGCCTCGCGCCGCACGGTCGGGTGGCAGGTGCACCGCACGCCGGCGGCTCTGGCCGTGTTCGCGCTGATCGGCGTGGTGGGCGGCCTGTTCGGCATCGGCGCCGGCTGGGCCAACGTTCCGGCCCTCAACTTGCTGATGGGCGCGCCACTGAAAGTGGCCGCAGGCACCTCGAGTCTGGTGCTGTCCCTGGCGAGTTCCTCGGCCGCATGGGTCTATCTCAACCGGGGCGCCGTGTTGCCCATGATCGCCGTGCCGGCCATCGTCGGGATGATGCTGGGGGCGCGCATTGGTGCCCATCTGCTCCACGTACTGAGCGGAGCCACGATCAGGAGGCTCGTGATCGGCGTCCTGCTGTTCGCCGGAGCCCGCGCCCTGCTCAAGGGCATCGGCGTATGGGCCTGAGGTGACCGCCATGAAGCCCCTGGACCTCCCCGACCCGGCGATCGCCCTGGACCAGCAGGCACAGCAGTCGCGGTACGCCAGCGTGCTCAGCCGCTGCACGTGGGCCGGCACGGTGCTGTTGCTGTTGTCGTTCATTGCCGACGTCGGCGGTTTGCTGACGCCGCATGTGCCGCACGATCGCTTGCCCGATCTCTGGGGGCTGCCGGTGCGTCGCTACGTGCAGCTTGCGGATTGGCCCACGGGGTGGGGCTGGCTGCCGATGGCAGGCCAGGGGGACCTCGCCAGCCTGCTGGGCATCGCCCTGTTGTGCGCCTGTCCAGCGGTCTGCGTGCTCGCGCTGCTGCCGGACTACGTTAGACGCAGGGACCGCGCCTACGTCGGCTTCTGCCTGGCCGAGGCGACGGTGCTCATGGCGGCCGCCTCCGGCCTGCTGGCCGCGGGGCATTGAAGACCATGAGCCACGTGTTTTCTCGTCTGCTGCTCGCCACCGAGCACACCGAGTTCGACACCGGTGCCGAGCAGCTCGCCGCGGAACTGGCACGCCGTTGCGGCGCCTCGCTGATGATCGTGCTGCCGCTGGTCAGCAATCCCGAGTACGAGGCACAGGCGCCGCAGCTGGCCGCTCGCGCCGAAGCCGAAACCGCCGAGCGCCTCGCCCAGCTCAGTGCCATGACCAAAGCCGTAGGCGTGCCCGCCGAGTTGCACGCACGCCGCGGCCCCGAGCCGTATCGGGAAATCGTCGACGAGGCCCGCGAGCGCGGCGCCGACCTCATCATCATCCGCCGCCGCGGGCGGCGCGGTCTGCTCGCCAACCTGCTGCTCGGCGAGATGGTCCGCAACGTCGTCGCGCACGCGCCCTGCAGCGTGCTCGTCGCGCCGCGCGGCGCACGCATGTGGTCACGCCGCGTGCTGGTGGCGATCGACCCGCAGAGCACCGACATGACGCCCGTGGCCATCGCAGCGGCGATCGCGGCCGACTGCGCTCTGCCGCTGTCCGTGGTCGGCGTGGCCGACGCGGCGGCCGATGCGACGCAGCAGGCCGAGAAGGCGTTGCAACGCGCCGGGTCGACCGCGCGTGCCTTCGGCATACCGGCCGACGGCGTTGTGCGGACCGGCCGGCCGCATCAGCAGATCCTCGCAGCAGCCCAGGAGTTGGGCGCCGATCTGCTGGTGATCGGCCGCCATGGGGACGACGCGCTGGCTCGCGCCTGGCTCGGCGGCGTGGCTCAGAAGGTCATCGGACTCGCCGATCTGCCGGTGCTGGTGTGCATCACCCCAACTTCTGCGGAGTCACCCAAGCCATGAGCGACGCACTCGCCTACCTGTTGAAGGCGCGACCCGACGCGCTCGGCCACTACTTCAAGTTCCTGAAGCAGTGCGGCAAGCACCTCGACCCGAAGACGCGCAACCTCATCTCCGTCATCACCAAGGTGCATGCGCAGACCGATCGAGGCTTTCGCCAATACCTCGGCCGCGCGCTGCGCGAAGGCTGCACGCCAATGGAGGTGCTCGACGCCCTGCTGATGGCGTTCCCGGCCCTCGGGCTCGCAAAGATCGTCTGGGCCGTCGACATCATCCTCGACATGGACATTCCCGAGT
>JBIODO010000336.1:0-4952 GCA_044445225.1 Burkholderiales bacterium | reverse complement strand
GTGCGGGTCGAGAGACGCGCACCACATGCGCTCAAGCTACACCCGGGCCCAGGCCCTGCGCTTGACCTGGGTCAGACGCCGAACGAAAAGCACCCGCCCCTGCCGCGGATCGGTCAGCCGGTGATGATCGGCCGCAACGCGTCGGTCTCCTCGACCATGAAGTCGAAAAATGCGGCCACCCGCGGCACCTGGCGCAACTGCGGCAGCGTGAGAATGCGCCAGATTCGAGTCAGCTCGGCGATCGGGCCGAGCACACGCACCAGGTCGCCCTCTGCATCGGCGATCGCGGTGGGTAGCGGCGCCACGCCGACGCCGGCCTTCACCGAGTGCAACAGGCCGAGCACGCTGTGGTTGCGCGCCGCGATGCGGGCATCGGGCGCCACCCGGCGCAGCCACGACGCCGCGCGATGGCCGGCCATCGATTCGTCGAAGCCGACGATCAAGTGATTCTTCAATTCGGCCACGGTAGCCGGCGCGCCGTGGCGTTCGACGTAGGCTCGACTGGCGTACACCGCCCACAACGAGTCGCCGATCTTGCGGCCTACGAGGCCGCCGTCCTCCGTATCGCCCGAGCGCAACACGATATCGGCCTCGCCTTTGGCCAGGTCGAGGTAGCGGTCACCCATCACGAACTCGACCTTGAGGGTCGGATGGCGCGCACGAAAGTGCTCGAGCAACGGCGAGCCCGCGAGCCGCGCAACCAGCGGCTCGGGGCAAGTGACGCGCACCACGCCGGCGGTGTCGTGCGCCGAATCGCTCACCTGCCGCTGCAGCGCCTGCGCCGCCTGCTGCACACGCTGCGCCTGCGGCAACAACGAGCGACCGAACTCGGTGAGGCGATAGCCCGCCTGCTGGCGCGCGACCAGCGGCCGGCCGATGCGCCGCTCCAACTCGGCCAGCCGCCGCTGCACGGTGGATTGATTCACTTGCAGCGCGCGCGCAGCGGCCAACGTACTCCCGTGCTCGGCCACGGCCAACAGGAACACAGATCATCCCAATCGAACATGCAGAGCCGGGGACCTCAGGCGCGGCGACGTGATGTGGTCGCCTGCACAATCCCGCATCGGGGAAAACGTCGGCACCACGCCCACGCATGTGCTGATCGTGGTGGCCCGGCCCGCGATGGCCAGCAGCCCTGCATGCAGCGCGCAGTGAACGGCAGATCAGTGGATCGCGCTGCGCCCATCTAGGGCTGGCCCGATTCCTCACTGCCCATCGGCTCGGACCGTCCGCGCAGCGCGGCCTCTTCAGCCGCCAGCGCCTGCTCGACTTCTTCATCCGTCATCGATTCGATGTCGCGCATCAACTCGGCCTCCTGCTTGCGCATGGCCGCCGCAGCCTGGTCGATGACCACTGCGAGCTCCGCCACCGTCGGATGATGAAACAACGCTGTGGCGGCCAGATCGACGCCGTGCTCTTTGTTGATCTGCGACACCGCGCGCATCCCCTTGAGCGAGTCCCCTCCCAGCGCAAAGAAATTGTCATGCACTCCAACGGCATCGAGCTGCAAGACCGAACGGAGAGTCGCCTGCACCGATCGTTCGACATCTCCGGTCGCTTCAACGAACCTGGTCTGAAGCAGAGCACCGAGCTGTTCGTGCAGCCTGTGTCGTTGCACCTTTCCCGTGCTGCCTTTTGGCAGTTCGTCGACAAACAAGAGCCGCGACGGCACCTTGTGCGGCGCCATCCGTGCAATCAAGAAGTGACGCAACGCGGATTCGACAAGCCCTGAGTTCGGCTTGGCAACGACCGCCGCCACGAGATCTTCACCCAGGGTCGGGTGCGGCACGCCAAAGGCGGCGGCCTGCGAGACCAGCGGATGCTCGAGCAGCGCATCATCCACTTCGCGAGGTGAGACCTTCTCGCCGCCCCGATTGACAACTTCCTTCAAGCGTCCGGCAATGAAGACATAGCCATCGGAATCGATGCGACCCAAGTCGCCCGTACGAAACCAGCCATCGACAAAGGCACTCGCTGCCGGTGGTGACACGCCGCCATAGGCCGTCATCACGCCCGGGCCCCTGACGACGATCTCGCCAATTTCGCCGGTCTGCAGCTTGTCGCCGTTGCCGCCGAGGATTTGGATCTGCGCCCCGGCGGGCAAGCCGACGGACCCGGCCTTGCGCAGCGCGGGTGGCAACGGGTTGCTGGCCATCTGATGCGAAGCTTCGGTCATTCCGTAGGCTTCGATCACGGGAGCCCCGATCGCGGCTTCGAGTGCCCGCGCGGTGGTCGGAGACAGCGCCGCAGAAGACGAGCGAATGAAGCGGAAGCGATGGTGCGGCAGGCGCTGTCGATACGCTTGGGCGGAGGCCAAAACCGACTGATGAATCGTCGGCACTGCCGAATACCAAGTTGGCTGGAATGCCTCGACCCAGTCGACGAACGCGCTCTGCCGATACCCTGGGGTGCACACCACACTGGATCCACTGACCAGCGAGGCCAGCAGCACGCCCACCAAGCCATGAATGTGAAAGAGCGGCATGACATTGAGGCCGCGATCCGATGGCACCAGCGCCAGACACCGGGCAACGCTTCGTGCCGACGCCATCAGATTGGCGTGCGTCAGCGGCACCAGCTTGGGCCGAGACGTTGTTCCCGACGTGTGCAGCATCAGCGCCACGTCTTCGGGCGCGCGGGCTGGCGATCCGCCGAACCCAGCGGCCTTACCGCTGTTCACCACGGGGTCGTCTTGGAATGCCATGCCAGTGCACTCGACCACCGTCAGTCCAAGTCGACGTGCCACGTCTTGCGCGGCAGTGTGAGTTCCGGCGCTCGAGACAAAGTATCGGGCACCGGCATCCTCGATGCAGAAGCGCACCTCTTCGCCAGACAACACCGGGTTCAACGGGACACACGGGGCGTGTGAGGCCACGCCGAGAAAGCACACCGCGGCCTCGAGCCCATTGGGGATCGCCATCGCGACAGGCGTTTGCGCGGTCACTCCCGCGCGAGCCAGGCTGCGACCCAGCGCCTGCACCCGGCCCCCCAGTTGCGCGAAGGTGACGGGCGATTGATCGGGCGCCAAAAGTGCAATTCGTTCAGATTGGTCGCTCGCCCAGGTTTGAACGAGTTGCAGCAGCTGCATTCCGCCGACCTCCAAGGGTTCCACCAAATTAGGGGCCGCGCGCCCTGGCCAAAAAAATGTATTCTGCGCCGGGTAGCGTCCTCGCCGCCGCCTGTTCGACAAGACGCTCAAGGCCGCGAGCCAAAGCAAAACGCACAGTGACAGGAGGGGCGCCCGCTTCATGAGTGCGATTGAACCGGCCTCGGCTCGGCAACGTTTGCATGCTCTGCGAATGAAGCAGTTGCAGGCCCGCGTTGACATCGCGCCCAGCGTCGCGCGCCGCGATGTCGAGGGCAAGCTGGGCGCGGTCAGCCCGATCCCGCTGACCCACACGCAGCAGCGCGCCTGGTTTCTTGCGCAGTTGGATCCGCTGAGCACGGCCTACAACGAAGCGCGCGCGCACCGGCTGGTCGGGCCGTTGAATCACGCTGCGCTCAAACAAGCGCTGGGCTGTCTGATTGAACGCCACGAGATGCTGCGCACGACGGTCTCGATGGTCGGCCATGAGCCGATGCAGCAGCTCAGACACGACATGCCTTTGGCATTCGAGTGCACCGATCTCTCGTCGCATCCGCAAGGCGCGCGTGAACAAGACCTTCAAGCGGCGCTGAACGCCTGGTGTCAGGAACCCTTTGACTTGACGCTCGGTCCGCTCGTGCGCTTCAGGGTCGTTCGCCTGGCAGACAGCGAGCATGTTCTGTTGCGCACCTGGCACCACATCGTGACCGATGGCTGGTCGGTGGGGGTGTTCGAGCGGGAGTTGTCGCTGCTGTACGAAGCGCTGGTGTCGGGCCGTGCGGCGCCGCTGACGGCCCTGCCGATCCAGTATGCCGACTACGCGCTGTGGCAGCGCCGCTGGCTGGCCGGCCCGCTGCTGCAGCAGCAGCTGTCGTACTGGAAGCGCCAGCTGGCCGATCTGAGCACGCTGGCCTTGCCCACCGATCGGCCGCGCCCGGCCATGCAAAGCGATCGCGGTGCGGTGTTGTCCGTGGCACTGCCCGCGCAGCTTGCGCAGCGCCTGCGCGCGCTGGCCCGCGCCGAGGGCACGACGCTGTTCATGGCCGGCCTGGCGGCCTTCAAGGTGCTGCTGTATCGCTACAGCGGCACCACCGACGTGGCCGTGGGCACGCCCATCGCCGGGCGCGGGCGCACCGAGCTGGAGGGGCTCATCGGCTTTCTGGCCAACACGCTGGTGCTGCGCACCGATTTGTCGGGGCATCTGAGTTTCCGGGCGCTGCTGGCGCGTGTGCGCGAGTGCGCGCTCAATGCCTACACGCACCAGGACCTGCCCTTCGAGCGGCTGGTCGAGGAGCTCGCGCCAGCGCGCGATCTGTCTCGCAATCCGCTGTTCCAGGTGTGCTTTGCCCTGCACGACGCGGCCGGCCCGGGCCTGACGCTGCACGGCCTGCAGGTGCAGCCCATCGAGCTGCCCAGCGGCCACGCCAAGTTCGATCTGTCGCTGGACTTGCGCGAGCGCGACGGCACGCTGCACGCTTGCTTGGAGTTCTGCACCGAGTTGTTCGAGCACGCCACCATCGCGCGCATGGCCGAGCATTTCACGGTCTTGCTGGCGGCCATCGTGGAGGACCCCGAGCAGTGCATCGATGCGCTGCCGCTGATGAGCGCCGCGGAGCGCCAGCGCATCTTGGTGCAGTTCAACGACACGGCTCGCCCCTATCCCAAGAACGTGTCGCTGGCCGCTTTGTTCCAGGCCCAGGTGCAGCGCTCGCCCCAGGCCTGCGCCCTGGTCCACGACGCCACCACCCTCACCTACGCGCAACTGAACCAACAAGCCAATCGGCTGGCCCATCACCTCATTGACCTGGGCGTGCATCCAGAGGTCCCGGTGGCCATCTGCATGCACCGCAGCCCCGACCTCATCACC
>JBIODO010000335.1:0-4961 GCA_044445225.1 Burkholderiales bacterium | reverse complement strand
CCGGTCAGGTGCACACGCTGCGCAGCTTCGACGACAGCCGAGGCATCGCCACCCGAGCGGCTTCGGCACGGTGTGCGCTGGTGATCGGTTCGAGCTTCATCGGCCTGGAGGTGGCCGCCTCGTTGGTGAGCCGGGGCATCGAGGTCCACGTGGTGGCGCCCGAGGATCTGCCGATGCAGCGCGTACTCGGCCCTGAACTTGGCCGCTTCGTCCGCCATCTGCATGAAGCGCATGGTGTGGTGTTTCACCTGGGCACGATGGTCAAGCAGGTCGATGGCCAGGCCGTCATGCTGGCCGACGGCACCGTCGTCCGCGCCGATCTGATCGTGGCTGGCGTCGGGGTACGCCCGCGCTTGGCGTTGGCCGAGCAGCTCGGCCTGGCGATGGATCGTGGGATCCTTGTCGACGAGTTTCTGCAAACCAGCGTGTCAGGCATCTTCGCCGCGGGCGACATCGCGCGCTGGCCCGACGCCCGCACCGGTCAGCGAATACGTGTCGAGCACTGGGCGCTCGCCCAACGGCAAGGCCAGGTCGCGGCGTTGAACATGCTGGGTCGCACGCAACCGTTCCGCGGCGTGCCGTTCTTCTGGAGCCAGCACTACGATGTGGCGATCCAATATGTCGGCCATGCGCAGCAGTGGGACCAGATCCACATCGAAGGTTCGCCCGACGCTCGCGACTGCCGTGTGCGCTATGCGCTGACCGGCAAGACGCTGGCGGTGGTGACGATCGGGCGCGACCGCGACAGTCTGCGCGCAGAGCACGCCATGGAGTGGCTCGGCACGGGTCTCACCGCTGAACAGATGGACGCGCGGCTGGACGATGCGTTGGCGATGACGTTTCCAGCCAGCGACCCGGTCGCGATCGACACGCCCACCGCCTGAGGCTCGGCGCGGTCATGGCTCGTCTCCGATGACCCCCATCTCCAGCGGCACCTTGATGTAGAACATCCGCAGCTTCTCGCCCGCCAGATGCGCGAGGAGTTTTTCTGCTTCCTCCACGCTGAGCGCGAAGCCGACCTCGACCGACACGTCGCCGGCGAGCTCGAAGAAATGCTCCTCGTGCAGTTTGCCGTGACGGCCAAAGCCGGCGATCGCCCGAAAGGCCGACCCGCCATGAATGCCCAGCTTCTTGGCCGCTTCGAGCAGCCACTCGTACGCGAGCAAGCCGTGATGACGACGCTTCTCCAGCACGTAGAACTTGAGGTAGACGCCTTGCATGGTGGCCCTCCTTGGGCTCGAGCAGAGTTCAGCAGGACGGGTGGCTCAAGAGGGCTGCTCCTTTAAGCCCTGACGAGCATCGCGTTGGCGATCAGGATGCCGGCTGCCGTCAAAATCAGCGAGCCGATCAAGTGCACACCCGCTGCGCCGAGTGCCCACGCGTATTCCTGCCGTCCGATCAGGGTCACCACCTCCGCCGAGAAGGTCGAGAAGGTCGTCAGCCCGCCCAGGAAGCCGGTGATGATCAGCAGCCGCCACTCGGGCGGCAGTCCCGCGTTGTGCGCGAAAAAGGCGCTGGCCAGACCGACCAGCAGGCCGCCGATCAGGTTGGCTGCCACGGTGCCCAGGGGAATGGTCGGGAACACTGGATTCAGCAACGCGCCCAGCCACCAGCGCAACAAGGCACCCAGTCCGGCACCGCCGAAGACCGCCAAGATCGAAAAGCCGCTCATATCGCTCCTTGTTCTTCGAGGAGCCGCTGCGGCGGGTTGCGCGTTTCAGCGCAGGTGACGCCTACACCGGCCCGTCCGGGACCTGGGTAGTCATCATCAGCCCATTTGCACGAGCGTGATCGACGCGCTCGAACTGCTGCGCAATCCAAAGCGTCTGGTCGCCACACTCGGGCCATGAAGGCGGCGAGGATCGCTGCGATGTCCGCTGAGGCGGTGATCGTCGGCGGTCAAGGACCGCTCACAGCTACTCCAGAACGACTTCGACCCGCCGCTCGTCGCCAGTCTGGGCAGCGGTCAAGCCGGCCAGGTTGCGTTTGCGCCATTCAGCCTCGGACTGTCCCTCGTCCACGGCGGCATCCCAGGTCGCGAGCTCGTTGCTGCGCTTGCGGCCCGGCCTGTCGGCGGAGTGCTTCTGGCGGGTCAAGGCATTCAGTGCAGTCGATTGCTCACACGCCGCAAGGACCTCGCTCGGGCTCACCAGTGATGCAAAGAAGTTCGCTTCGGCACAAGCTCGTGCAGGCATGGCTATTCCGTCTGGCAAAGCAGAGAGTCTAGGGCGCAACCCGGTGGCAAGCCAGGACGGCCGACTCTAGAAGTGTCTGACCGTCCCTCTTGCAGCATTCAGCGGCTGCGAACGCAGCGTGCAAAGCGTTCGCGCCATCGCGGCGTGCCGGCTCGCAGAATCCGCGTTCGTTCATTGGAGTTTCAGCAAGGAGGCACGCCATGGCGAAGGTTCTGGTTCTCTATCACAGCTTTTACGGACACATCGAAGCGATGGCCCACGCCGTGGCCGAAGGCGCGCGCGGGGTCGCGGGGGCCAAGGTCGATGTCAAGCGAGTGCCCGAGACGGTGCCCGAAGACGTGTTCAAGAGCTCAGGCGGCAAGAGCAACCAGCCTGCCGCGATCGCGCAGCCGGCCGAGCTGGCCAACTACGACGCGATCATCTTCGGCACCGGCACGCGCTTCGGCAACATGACGGGCCAGATGCGCACCTTCCTCGACCAGACCGGCCCGCTGTGGATGTCGGGCGCGCTGGTGGGCAAGGTGGGCTCGGTGTTCAGTTCGAGCGCCACGCAGCACGGTGGCCAGGAGAGCACGATCCTGAGCTTTCACACCACGCTTTTGCACCAGGGCATGATCATCGTCGGCCTGCCGTACGCCGAAGCGCGGCAGATGGGCCTGGACGAGATCAAGGGCGGCAGCCCGTACGGCGCCTCGACGATCACCGGTGGCAAGGGCGAGCGCATGCCCAGCCAGCAGGAGCTCGGCATGGCGCAGTTCCAGGGCAAGCACGTGACGCAGATCGCGACCAAGCTGTTCGGCTGAGGTCTCGCCGCTGGCGCGCGCCGTCTGGGCGGCGACCGCAGCGCCACTTGCATCAGTCGCGCTGCGCCGCCAGCCAGCGGTGCATCTCGGTGTGGTCGGCTGCCGTGCCCAGCGTCGCGGCGGCCTGGTCCCACAGCGTGCGCACCGCGTCGCCCAGCCGCATCGGGCTGCCCACCTGAACGCCCAGCGTTGTCGCGATGGCGAGGTCTTTGCACATCAGCGCCAGCGCGAAGCCCGAGTCGTAGCGGCCCGACAGCATGAACGCCTTGACCTTGTTCTCGGTCGTGTTGTTGCGGCCGGTCGAGCTGTTGAGCACATCGGTCATCACTGCCGGGTCCAGACCGAAGTGCTGGCCCGCGTGCAGCGCCTCGACTGTGGCCACCAGCCCGGCTGCCGACACGTAGTTGTTGAGCGCCTTCATCGCGTGCCCGGCGCCGGCCGGCCCCACGTGCGTCACCGTGCGGCCCATGCAGCCCAACAGCGCGCGCTGCGACTCCAAGACCAGCGCGTCGCCGCCGACCATGATGGCCAGCGAGCCGTCGAGCGCCCGCTTGACGCCGCCCGACACCGGCGCGTCGAGAAAGTCCAAGCCCGCGTCGGCGAGCCGTGCCGCGAGCGAACGCGTGCGCAGCGGTGCCGACGAACTCATGTCGATCAGCAACGAGCCCTTGCGCAGCAGGCCGATCAAGCCGGCCGCCGCGGCCGGCCCCAGCACCACCGCTTCGACCGCTGCGGAATCGGGCAGCATCGTGATCACCACGTCGCAATCGGCCAGCGCGGCGAGCGTGTGCGCCATCACCGCGCCGGCGTGCGAATTGGCAAACGCCTGCGCGGCATCGGCTTGCAGGTCGTGCACCACCAGCCGATAGCCTGCGGCGTGCAGGCGTGCGGCCATCGCAGCGCCCATCTTGCCGATGCCGACGAAACCCACGCGCTCGAGCGGCGCGTTCATCACGAGCCCATGTCCTTGAACACTTCGCGCGCGCTGCGAAAGCTGTCGATCGCCGCCGGCACGCCGCAGTAGATCGCGGTGTGCATGAAGACCTCGCGGATCTCGTCCTTGGTCACGCCGTTGCGCAGGGCGCCCTTGACGTGCGCCTTCAGCTCATGCGGTCGATTGAGCGCGGTGAGCATCGCCAGGTTGAGCAGGCTGCGCGTGCGGCGGTCCAGACCCGGCCGGTTCCAGACGTCGCCCCAGCAGTAGGTCGTGACCAGGTCCTGCATCGGGCGGTTGAAGTCGTCGGCGTTCTGGATCGCGGCATCGACGTATTCGGCGCCTAGCACCTCGCGGCGTGTCTTGAGGCCCTGCTCGAACAACGATGGGTTCATGCGTGCATCCCGGAGGCAGCTGAAGTGGAGCAGTGCGATGCCGGCGCTGCCTGCCGCCGGAGCGCACCGATTGCCGCGTCACCGTATCACGAGCGCGCGACCGCGCGGCATGGCAGCGCCGTGCGGCGCGATGCCGCGAGCGCCCGCCCGCGCCGCCTGCTCAGCTCGAGGCGCCGCCCTCGTCCATCTGCGACTGCAGCCAGTTGTGCTCGCCCACCTTGGCCACCAGCTCGATCTGGGTCTCGAGCCAGTCGATGTGCTCTTCGGTGTCGTGCAGGATCAGCTGCAGCACTTCGCGCGACACGTAGTCGCGCACGCTCTCGCAGTGCGCGATGCCGTCTTTCAGCGTCTTGTGCGCGGTTTGTTCGGCCTTGAGATCGCAACTCAGGATCTCCACCGCGCCTTCGCCGACCAGCAGCTTGCCGAGGTCCTGCAGATTCGGCAGCCCTTCGAGCACCAAGATGCGTTCCATCAGCCGATCGGCATGCTTCATCTCCTCGATCGACTCGTCGTACTCATGCTTGGCCAGGCGGCCGAAGCCCCAGTGCCTGAGCATGCGCTGGTGCAGAAAATACTGGTTGATCGCGGTGAGCTCGTGCTTGAGCTGCTTGTTCAGAAACTCGATGACCTTGGT